>NZ_JBSGJD010000189.1:0-20092 GCF_053605405.1 Amycolatopsis sp. NPDC003861 | reverse complement strand
GCGGATTCCCGCGGCCCGCGGCCGCCCACGACCCGGTTGCGGGCCACCGCGACGAGGTCCCCGAGCACCGCGCTCGCGGTCGGCGCGCCGCCCGCGCCCTGGCCGTAGAACATCAGCTCGCCGGCGGCGTCGGCCTCGACGTAGACGGCGTTGAACGCGCCGCCGACGCCGGCCAGCTGGTGGCTGCGCGGGATCATCACCGGGTGCACGCGGGCGGACACCGACTCGACGCCGTCGTCGTCGGTGACCCGCTCGCAGATGGCCAGCAGCTTCACCGTGCGGCCCAGCATCCGGGCCGCGGCGAGGTCGGCGGCGGTGACGTCGGCGATGCCCTCGCGGTGCACGTCCGACGCCGTCACGCGCGTGTGGAAGGCGAGGGAGGCCAGGATCGCGGCCTTCGACGCGGCGTCGTAGCCGTCGACGTCGGCGGTCGGGTCGGCCTCGGCGTATCCGAGCCGGCTGGCCTCGTCGAGCGTCTCGGCGTAGCCGGCGCCGGTCGAGTCCATCGCCGACAGGATGTAGTTCGTGGTGCCGTTGACGATCCCCATCACGCGGGTGATCCGGTCACCGGCGAGGGATTCGCGCAGCGGGCGCAGCAGCGGGATCGCCCCGGCCACCGCGGCCTCGAAGTACAGGTCGGCGCCCGCGGCGTCGGCCGCCTCGAACAGGTCGGCGGAGTGCTCGGCCAGCAGCGCCTTGTTCGCCGTGACGACGGACTTGCCCGCCTTCAGCGCGGCGAGCAGCCAGCCGCGGACCGGCTCGATGCCGCCGACCAGCTCGACCACGACGTCGACGTCTTCGCTGGTGACGAGCTGCTCGACGTCGGCGGTCAGCAGCTCCGGCGGCAGCTCGGGGTGCTTGTCCGGGCGGCGGACGGCGATGCCGGCCAGCTCGACCGGCGCGCCGGCGCGGGCGGCCAGTTCGCCGGCCTGCTCGGTGAGCAGCCGGGCGACCTCGCCGCCGACGGTCCCGCAGCCGAGCAGCGCGACCCTGATCGGACGTCGTTCCGGGGCAGACACGGTGTTTCAGACCTCCAGGCGCAGCATGTCGTCGGTCGTCTCCCGCCGCAGCAGCAGCCGGGAGCTGCCGTTGCGCACGGCGACCACGGCCGGGCGGGGCATCCGGTTGTACGTGCTCGCCATCGAGTAGCAGTACGCGCCGGTCGCCGCGACCGCCAGCAGGTCGCCGGGAGCCAGCGTGTCGGGCAGCCAGCAGTCTCGTACGACGATGTCGCCGGATTCACAGTGTTTTCCCACGACCCGGGACAGCACGGCCTGCACCGGCTGTTCGTTGTCGCCCGCGGAGCGGGAAACGACCCGGACGTCGTACACGGCGTCGTAGAGCGCGGTCCGGATGTTGTCGCTCATCCCGCCGTCGACGCTGACGTACCGCCGCGCCGACTCGTCGCCGAGCGAGACGTCCTTGATGGTGCCGACCTCGTAGAGCGTGATCGTGCCGGGACCGGCGATCGCGCGGCCCGGCTCGCCGGCGATCCGCGGCACCGGCAGGCCCGCGTACGCGCACTCTTTGCGGACGATCTCGCGGATCTGCGTGATCATCTGCGCGGGTGGCGGCGGGTTGTCCTTCTCGGTGTAGGCGATGCCGAAGCCGCCGCCGAGGTCGACCAGGCTCAGCTGGTCCAGCAGCTCGGGACCGTGCTCCTTGGCCAGGTCGGCGAGCAGCCCGACGACGCGGCGGGCGGCGACCTCGAAGCCGTCGGCGTCGAAGATCTGCGAGCCGATGTGGCTGTGCAGGCCGACGAGCTTGAGCGAGCGCGCGTTGAGCACCCGGCGGACCGCCTCGGCGGCGTCCCCGCCGGCCAGGGAGAACCCGAACTTCTGGTCCTCGTGGGCGGTCGCGATGAACTCGTGGGTGTGCGCCTCGACGCCGACGGTGACCCGGATCAGCACCGGCTGCACGACGTCGTGGCGCGCGGCGATGTCGGCCAGCCGGGCGATCTCGAAGTAGGAGTCGAGCACGACCGTGCCGACCCCGGCGACGACCGCGGCTTCGAGCTCGGCGGGCGACTTGTTGTTGCCGTGGAAGGTGATCCGCTCGGGCGGGAAGTCCGCGCGCTGCGCCACGGCGAGCTCGCCGCCGCTGCAGACGTCCAGGCTCAGCCCCTGCTCGGCCACCCAGCGGGCGATCTCGATGGAGAGGAAGGCCTTGGACGCGTAGTGCACGAGCGACGGGTCGTCGAACGCCTCGGCGTAGTCCGCGCACCGCGACTTGAAGTCGGCTTCGTCGACGACGAACAGCGGCGTGCCGTGCTGCTCGGCGAGCTCGCGGACGTCGACGCCGGCGATCCGGACGACGCCGTCGGCGGCGCGGAAGGTGTTGCGCGGCCACACTTTCGCGGGCAGCTTGTCGAGCTCCTCGACCCCGGACGGCTGGAGCCCGGAGGTGTCGGCGTGGGGGTAGACGTCGGCGTGCCTGGGGCCCGCGGGGTGCGCCATTTCTTACATCCGTTCCGGAGCGGAGACACCGAGGAGGGCGAGGCCGTTCGCCAGGACCTGGCGGGCGGCTTCGCACAGCGCGAGCCGGGCGTGCGTCAGAGGGGTCGCCTCTTCGTCGCCCATGGGCAGCACGCGGCCCACGGTGTAGAACTTGTGGTAGGCGCCCGCGAGTTCTTCGAGGTAGCGCGCGATCCGGTGCGGCTCCCGCATATCGGCGGCGCGGCGCACGGTTTCCGGGAATTCGCCGATGGTGCGGATCAGGTCGCCCTCGGCGGGCAGCGTCAGGAGTCCGAAGTCGACGTCCGAAGTGGACTTGATGCCGAGGTCGGCCGCGTTGCGCTGCAGGGACGCCAGCCGCGCGTGGGCGTACTGGACGTAGTAGACCGGGTTGTCGTTGGAGTGCTTGCGCAGCAGGTCCAGGTCGACGTCCAAAGTGGAGTCCACCGAGTAGCGGATCAGCTCGTAGCGGGCCGGGTCGACGCCGACGGCCTCGACCAGGTCCTCCATGGTGATCACGGTGCCGGCGCGCTTGGACATCCGCACCGGCTTGCCGTCGCTGACCAGGTTGACCATCTGGCCGATCAGCACCTCGACCGTCGCCGGGTCGTCGCCGAACGCGGCGGCCGCGGCCTTGAGGCGGGCGATGTAGCCGTGGTGGTCCGCGCCGAGCATGTAGATGCACAGGTCGAAGCCGCGGTTGCGCTTGTCCTTGAAGTAGGCCAGGTCGCCGGCGATGTAGGCCGGGTTGCCGTCCTGCTTGATGACGACGCGGTCCTTGTCGTCGCCGTACTCCTTGGACTTCAGCCACCAGGCGCCGTCTTCGAAGTAGAGGTTGCCGGAGTCCTTGAGCTCCTGGACGGCGGCGTCGACCGCGCCGGACTTGTGCAGCGAGTCCTCGTGGAAGTAGACGTCGAAGTCGGTGCCGAACTCGTGCAGGCTGGACTTGATCTCGCCGAACATCAGCTCGATGCCGATCCGGCGGAACGTCTCGTGGCGCTGCTCCTCCGGCAGCGACAGCGCGCTCGGCTCGGCCTTGATGACCTCGGCGGCGATGTCGTTGATGTAGCCGCCCGCGTAGCCGTCCTCCGGCGCGGGCTCGCCCTTCGCGGCGGCGATCAGCGACCGGACGAACCGGTCGATCTGGGCGCCGGCGTCGTTGAAGTAGTACTCGCGCGTGACGTCGCCGCCCTGCGCGCCCAGCACGCGGCCCAGCGCGTCGCCGACCGCGGCCCAGCGCGTGCCGCCCAGGTGGATCGGGCCGGTCGGGTTCGCGGAGACGAACTCGAGGTTGATCTTCGTGCCGGCCAGCGCGTCGCCGCGGCCGTACGCGGCGCCGGCGTCGAGCACCTGGCGCACGATGTCACCCTGCGCGGCGGCGGCGAGCCGGAAGTTGAGGAAACCGGGGCCGGCGACCTCGGCCGAGGCGACGCCGTCGTCCGCCGAGACCGCCTCGGCGAGCGCTTCGGCGAAGTCGCGCGGCTTGAGGCCGGCCTTCTTGGCCACCTGGAGGGCGAGGTTCGTCGCGTAATCGCCGTGTTCGGGGTTGCGCGGGCGTTCGATGGTCACCTGCTCCGGCAGCACGGTGTCGTCGATGCCGCGTGCGGCGAGCACCTGCACGGCGGAGCTGCGGACCAGGTCGGCGAGAGCGGCGGGAGTCACTTGCCGAATTCTAGGTGTGCCCTGGTCGGGGGCTTTCATCGGTCTCGGGGATGTCACGGTGAGTGGGTTCGTGAGGCGTTAACGGTGATCAGACGCGTGGTCTCTACACTGGCCCGGGCGGGAATCCGTCCGCAGCCACCAGAGGGAGAACGCGGGAGCCATGGCGAACGGGACAACTCGGAAAAAGGGGTCGGCGGTGAAGGCGGCCCGCGGTTCCGTGGTGAGCAAGAAGGGGACGCCGTGGGGCACGATCGTCGCCGTCGTCGCCGTCGTGGCGCTGGCCGCCTCGGTGATCATCTACTACATGGTGCAGTCCGCGCCGAAGCGTGAGCAGGCCGACCGCGAGGCCGCCGCCGCTTCGTTCGCGCCGTCCGCCCAGGACCCCGATCCCTCGAAGCGCATCCCGGGCGTGGTGACCGCGACCTACACCGGCAGCGTCCACGTGCTCCCGACCGAGCGCGTCGCCTACGACAAGACCCCGCCGTTCGGCGGCCCGCACGACCAGACCTGGGCCACCTGCACCGGCACCGTATACCCGACCGCCGTCCGCACCGAGAACATGGTGCACGCGCTGGAGCACGGCGCCGTCTGGATCGCCTACAACCCGCAGCAGATCTCGGGTGACGCGCTCAACCTGCTGAGCGTCCGCGCCAAGGGCAAGCCGTACACGATGATGTCGCCGTACCCGGGCCTGGACAAGCCGATCTCGCTGCAGTCGTGGGGCCACCAGCTGAAGCTGGACGACGCCAACGACCCGCGGATCGACGAGTTCATCGCGGCGCTGCGCAGCAACCCGAACGGCGTGTACCCCGAGGTGGGCGCGTCCTGCGACGCGGTCCCGGGCCAGTTCGACCCGGACAACCCGCCGCCGTTCGACGCGTCGAAGCCGGGCCCGGACGCGAAGCCGATGGACTACAAGGGCAGCACCGCCGCCCAGGGTGAGAACGGCATGCCGGCCTCGTCCGCTCCCGCGTCCGCCCCCGCTTCCCCGACACCGACGAAGTGATGACCGAAGCCGACCTCGACACCGAGCAGCCGACCTGGTCACGCTGGGTGATCATCGGCGGGACACTGCTGGCGGTCCTGCTGATCGGCGCGACGGCGGGGATGTTCCTGACCCGCGCCATCGACGACGACCCGGCGGCCGCGGTGCCGGCCGCCGGGTCGGTCGAGGTCGGCTTCGCCCAGGACATGTCGACGCACCACCTCCAGGCGGTGACGATGGCGGGCATCGCCCGCGACCGCACGACCGACCCGGAGATCAAGCAGCTGTCGTTCGACATCGAGCGGACGCAGCTCGAGCAGGTCGGCCGGATGAAGGGCTGGCTCATGCTGTGGGACCGGCCCGAGCAGCCGATCGGCGCCCCGATGCAGTGGATGACCGAACCGATGTCGGGCCACGACGGCATGTCGATGGCCCCGTCTTCGATCAACCCGGCGGGTGGGCCGCTGATGCCGGGCATGGCGACCGACCAGGAGCTTTCCAAGCTGCGCTCGCTGTCGGGCCGCGCGTTCGACGTCTTCTTCCTGCAGCTGATGTTGCGCCACCACCAGGGCGGGACGTCGATGGCCCAGTACGCGGCCGCGCATTCCACGCTGCCGGCGTTGAAGGCGCTGGTGAACAGCATCCTGGCGTCGCAGGGCGCGGAGATGGACCAGATCAAGCTGATGCTTTCGGGGCGGGGAGCCCAGCCGCTGCCCGCTTAGTTACCAGCTGAGCTCCTGGCAGCGGCGGGCACACGACGGCGCCTCCACCTGCAGGGTCGCGTGCTGGATCGCGTACCGCGAAGACAGCAGGTCCTGCGCTTCCGTCAGCACGTCCGACTGCTTCGCCGGGGGCGCCAGCGTGAGGTGCGCCGAAGCCACCTCCATGCCCGAGGTCAGCGTCCAGACGTGCAGGTCGTGCACGTCCGCCACGCCCGGCAGCGCCGAGAGCTCCGCGTTGATCGCTCCGACGTCGACACCCTGGGGCGCGTGCTGGAACAGGATGCGCAGCGCGCGGCGGGCCAGCGTCCACGTGCGGGGCAGCACCCACAGCCCGATCGCGACACCGATGATCGGGTCGGCGTAGCGCCAGCCCGTCAGCAGCGTCACCGCGCCGCTGACCAGGACGCCGACCGAGCCGATCAGGTCGGCCAGGACCTCGAGGTACGCGCCGCGGACGTTGATGCTCTCCTTCGCGCCTGCGCGCAGCACCGCGAACGACACCAGGTTGGCCACCAGGCCGGCCGCCGCGGCCAGCAGGACCGGGAGGCCCGGGACCGCCGGCGGGTCACCGATGCGGCCGATCGCCTCGATCAGGACGTAGCCTGCGACGCCGAACAGCAGCAGCGCGTTGGCCAGCGCGGCCAGCACCTCCGCGCGGTAGAGGCCGAACGTGCGGCCGACCGTCGGGCCACTGCGCCGCGCCAGCATGATCGCGGCCAGGGCCATCGCCACACCGAGGACGTCGGTGAACATGTGGGCGGCGTCCGACATCAGGGCCAGCGAGCCGGTCGCCAGGCTGACGGCGAACTCGAGCACCATGAACCCGGCGCCGATGCCCAGGGCGATGGCCAGCCCCCGCACGTGACGTCCCGACGCGCTCGCCGGCGCGACCGCGTGCCCGTGGCCGTGTCCCTGACCCATTCCGCCTCCGTTCCCGGTTTGCCGTCGGGCCAAACATATAGTCGGATGCGCATATATGCAACAGAGGGCAGCCTAAGTTCACCCATCCGCAAGCTACCCCGCGCGGCGGGGCCACCCAATCCACCACCCGGGGTTTCCCGCCAGGCGGACTCGTCACGCTTCGGCGTCGACCATCGGGGTGAGCGGCCGGCTCGCCTAACGCACCAGCCGGAAGAAGCCGCGCACCTGGTCGACGAACAGGCCGGGCTGCTCCATCGCGGCGAAGTGCCCGCCGACGGGCAATTCCTCGAACCACCGCAGATCGGTGTAGCGCTGCTCGGCCTGCCGCCGCGACGGCCGGACGATCTCCTTGGGGAACACCGAAACGCCCGCCGGAACGTCCACAGTGGAGAGGTCGCGGTCGTTGTTCTCCCAGTACATCCGGGCCGAAGAGGCCGCGGTCGCGGTGAACCAGTAGACGGAGATGTCGTCCAGGATGCGCTGCCGGTCGACGGCGTCCTCCGGGTGCCCCTTGTGGTCGGTCCAGGCCCAGAACTTCTCGACGATCCAGGCGGCCTGGCCGGCGGGCGAGTCGGTGAGGCCGTAGCCGAGCGTCTGCGGCCGGGTGCCCTGCTGGGCGGAGTAGCCGCTGCCGCTCCGCCGGAACTCCTGCAGATCGGCCAGCGCCCGGCTCTCCGCGGGCGTCGGATCGTCGACGTCCATCCGCACGGGCGCGAAGTTGACGTGCACCCCGGCAACGCGGCCGGACCGCGCGAGCGCGTTGGTGATGGAGGCGCCCCAATCGCCGCCCTGGGCGCCGTAGCGGTCATAGCCGAGTTCCTGCATGAGCGAGTCCCACAGCTCGGCAACCCGCGGGATCTTCAGCGCGGGCTTGTCGCTCCACCCGAACCCGGGCAGCGACGGCGCGACGACATGGAAGGCATCGGCGGGATCGCCCCCGTGCTTGACGGGATCGGTGAGCGGCCCGAGGACGTCGAGGAATTCGAGAACGGACCCGGGCCACCCGTGGGTCAGCACGAGCGGCAGCGCATCGGCCTCGGGTGACCGGACGTGCAGGAAGTGCAGGCCGACCCCGTCGACGGTGGCCCGGAACTGCGGAAAGGCGTTGAGCCGCCGGGCGAACCCGAAGTCGTATTCTTCGCCCCAGTCGCGGCAGAGCTCGCGCACGTAGGCGAGCGGAACCCCCTGCGACCAGTCATCGACGGTCTCGGGCTCGGGCCACCGCGTCCGCCGCAGCCGCTCCCGCAGATCGGCGACATCGCCCTCATCGAGAGCTACCTGGAACGGCTCGGCCATCTCGGCTCCTTCAGGTGGGCCTCCCACGCTAGCGACGTCCGGTCGAAAGGATCAACTTGCCGGCGCTGACCTGGGCGTTCGTCAGTCCGACCACCTGCGGGAGGGAGGCGGCGGGGCATGCGCTAAGCTTTCGGAGTCGCCCAGCGATGGGCCCTCGTAGCTCAGGGGATAGAGCACTGCCCTCCGGAGGCAGGTGTCGCAGGTTCGAATCCTGCCGAGGGCACGTTCTTTTACTCCCGCCAATCGGCCCCTACCAGCGAGAACGCGGTAGGGGCCGATTCGCGTCTCACCCGGTCGGCTGCGGCCGGGGCCGGCTGGGAAGCGCCGTGGTGTCACGGGAGTTCGCGCAGCGCGGCGACCGGGCATGAGGTGACAGCGGCGCGGGCGGCGGCTATCTGCTCCGGCGGGATGTCGGTGCCTTCGAAGCGGTGGACGAGTTCGGCCTCGTCGTCGAGGTCGAAGATCGCGGGCGCCTGTTCGGTGCACAGGCCGTGGCCTTCGCAGCGGTCGTAGTCGGCGGAGATCTGCACCGGTTTCCCCTTTCAGGCCGGGATGAGTTCGAGCGGGAGCCGCCCGAGGCGGTGGATGATGTTGTTGCGCGCCCACTCGGGTGGGCCGGTCGGCTCGATCCTCTCGACGCGGGCCACGAGTGCGCGCAGCATTGCCTGGGTTTCCAAGCGGGCGAGGCCCTGTCCGGCGCAGCCGTGTGTGCCGCGGCCGAAGCCGAGCTGGCGGGCCGCGTCGCGGCGGATGTCGAACGTGTCCGGGTTTTCCCACTCCAGCGCGTCGCGGTTGGCGGAGGCGTAGACGACGAGGACACGGGCGCCTGCGGGCAACGGCGTGCCGGCCACCTCGGTGTCGCGCGCGACCTTGCGGCTGAACGCGCGCAACGGCGATTCGTAGCGGACGATCTCGTTGACCGCGTTGGGGATCAGGCCCGGGTCGTCCTTGAGGAGCTGCCACTGGCCGGGGTGGGTGGCGAACAGGTGCAGGGCGCTCGCGATCGCGCTGAGGGTGGTGTCCAGGGACGGCGCGAGGTAGTCGATCATCAGCGCCGGGCACTCGGCGTGGGTGAGTTCGCCCGCGTCGGCCGCGCGCAGCAGGTCGTCGCCCATGCTGCCCGGCAACACCTTCCGCCGCTTCGCTACCGTGTGCGCGAACCGCGCCATGCCCAGGCCGGCCGGGACCGCCTGCACCGCCTGGCCGTTCAACGGACCGAGGATGTCGAAGGTGGCCGCGCCCCACCGCAGCAGGTGCTCCCGCCCCTCCACCGGCCAGCCGACGAGGTCGGGGACCACCGCCGCGGGCAGGGCGGCCGCGACTTCGACGCCGTCGACAGTACGTCGGGCGACTGCGGCGTCGACGATCTCGGCCGCCTGGCGTTCCACGACGTCCTTCATCGCGCGCAGGGCCCGGGGCGTGAGCCGGTGGGCGACCAGGGCCCGGCGGCGGGCGTGGTCTTCGCCGTCGCTGTTGAGCGTCGTGCCGCGGGAAAGCCGGTTGGCGACGGGATTGAGGGCGACGCCGTCGCCGGAGACGAAGGTCTTGTCGTCCAGCAGCACGGCCTTGCATTCGGCGTACCGGGGCAGCGCGTAGACGTCGTGCTTGGGCAGCCACACCACCGGACCGAGTTCGCGCAGGTTCGCGTAGTGGGGGTACGGGTCCAGGATCGCTTGCGGCGAATAGACGTCCGGCCGGTACACCGGCACTTCGTGGCGTTGGGGCATCGTTGCTCCTTGTCAGGGGTGCCGGCACCGGGAGAGGCTGTTGCCGGCTCTCAGCACCGTGCCGTCCGGACGGACGACGGCCGCGCCGGTCCGCAGCCAGCGGTGCAGCTCACCGGAGCGCCGGGTGGGGACGAGGACCGCGCCGGACTCGCGGATGGCGGCTCGCTCGGTCTCCGACGGCGTGTTGGTGGTGACGACGGCGAAGCGGCCGTCGACGACGTCGTCGAAGCGGGTCCCGTCGTCGAAGAGGGCATTGGGGCACAGCCGTCCCGCGGCCGTCCGCCCCAGCCTCGGCCGCACGACGAGGTCCGACCGGTGCAGGGCTGGCGTCGCGCTGTCGAGGACGCGGCCGTTCAGGCGCGGCGCGACCACCCGGCGGATGAGGTTGCCGATGCGACCGCCTTCGGTCATGGCCTTGCCGACCAGCACCGCGCGCCGGATCATCGCGCGGGCGTGCGGCTTGCGTTCCACCTCGTAGGTGCCGAGCACGGACGCGGGCAGCGTCCCGTCGAGGACGCCGGCGAGTTTCCAGGCCAGGTTGACGGCGTCGCGCAGCCCGGCGCCCATGCCCTGGCCGATGAACGGCGGCGTGAGGTGGGCGGCGTCGCCGAGCAGGAACACCCGGCGGTCGCGCCACCGGTTCGCGAGCTGCGCGCGGAAGGTGTACTCGGCGACGCGGACGATCTCCAGGTCGCCGGCCGGGATGTCCGCGGTCCACGGCGCGATCAGCGGGTGCAGCCGGCCGAGGTCGCCGAAGTCGCCGGCGGTCTCCCCCGGCAGCAGCCGGAACTCCCAGCGGTAGCGGGTTTTCCCGATGCGCATGTAGGTCGCGGCGCGGCGCGGGTCGCAGACCTGGTACACGCCTTCCCACGCGCCGAGCTCGGCGGTGGTGGCGACGTCGGCCACCAGCCAGCGCTGGTCGAACTTCAGGTCCGCCATCGTCGCGCCGATCGCCGTCCGGGCGAGGCTGTTGGCGCCGTCGCAACCCAGGACGTAGTCGGCGTGGATCGTCTCGCGCGCGCCGGTGCCGCGGTCGGCGGTCTCGACCTGCACGCCGCTCCCGTCCTGCCGGATACCGGTGACCTCGGTATTGCCGCGCACGGTGACGGCGCCGAGCGTCTCCAGGTGGGTGCGGAGCAGGTGCTCCAGGTCGGGTTGGTCGAACATGTTCGCCTCGGGGTAGCCGTGCCGGCCGCCGCCCGGCGAACGGTGGAACTCGGCCAGCACCCGCAGGTCCGGATCGAGCAGCCGCAGCCCGTGGCACGGCCAGGAGATGGCGGTGAACGCCCCGGCCAGCCCGAGCCGCCCGAGGATGCGGTGCACCTCGTCGTCCAGGTGCACCGCGCGGGGCTGCGGGTAGACCGACTCCCAGCGCTCCAGCACCAGGCACTCGACGCCGTACCGGCCGAGCAGCGCCGCGGCGGTCAGCCCGGTCGGGCCCGCGCCGACGATGACGACCGGGACCTTCACGGCGACACCCCGAGGGCCACGAGGTAGCCGGCGACGAGCACCGCGCAGACCAGCGCCGGGACGACGTCGCGGCCACGGTCGCGGTTGCGCACGTGCGTGACGACGGCACCGGCGAGCAGGAGCAGCAGGCCGGCCCCGGCCAGGGCGCCGAGCACCGGCACGGTCAAGCCGAGCAGGAGCCCGGCAGCTCCGGCGATCTCCAGCGCGCCGATGCCGCGGTAGGCCGTGACGGAGAACCCGGCGTGCGCGGCGCGTTCCCGCATGGGTGCGAGCGCGAACAGCTTGGCCGAGCCCAAGAGCAGGAAGACGGCCCCCACGAGGACGGACAGGACGATCATGAGTCTCCCCGGAAGGTCAGACGGGTGGGGACGGTGTAGCGGCCGAGAGTGGCCCTCACCTTCGGTTCGTCCACATCGGACGGAAGGGTGATCGTCGCGGTCACGGTGCCGTCCTCGATCACCGCGTCGACGGTCACTCCGTCGAACGCCGCCAGTGCCTCGGCGATCGCGCGGCGAGCCGCGTCGGCGCGCAACGCGAGCTTGTAGGGCTTGCCGACGTCGGTCATCGGCAAGGCGTCGAGCACGGTGACGGCCTTCGGCGCGGCGGCCCGCTCGGGCACCCGGCCGGCGGCCCAGGCGAGCAGTTCGGCCTCGCTCGCCGTGGCCCCGGGCGCGAGGGTCACGTACGCGACGGGCACCTCGCCGGAATGCTCGTCCGGACGGCCGACCGCGCCGGCCGCGGTCACCTCGGGGTGGGCCAGCAAGGCGTCCTCGACCAGCGCCGGGTCGATGTTGTGGCCGCCGCGGATGATGAGGTCCTTGGCGCGGCCGGCCAGGTGCACGAACCCGTCGGCGTCCAGGCGAGCCAGGTCGCCGGTGGTCAGCCAGCCGTCGCGGAGTTTGCCGAGGCCGTCCAGGACGTACCCGGTTCCGGCACGCCCGACGACGTAGCCGGGGAACACGGTGGGGCCGCTGATGGCCAGCACCCCGGTCTGGCCGTGGGGCAGCTCCTCCCCCGTTTCCGGGTGGACGACCTTCATCCGCTGGTAGGGCAGGCGCTGCCCCACGCTGCCGGGGCGCGGGACGTCGGGGAAGCTGCGCGCGCTGGCGCAGGTGGCTTCGGTCAGCCCGTACCCCTCGACCAGCGTGACGCCGGTGTGGCCCTGGAAGCCCTCCCGGACGGCCGCGGGCAGCGGCGAGGCACCGACCATGGCGTGGCGCAGGCTCGAGATGTCGGCGTCGACCGGGCACTGCGCGAGCACCGCGTACACGGTCGGGACCGCGCTCATCGCCGCGATCCGGTGGTGCTCGACGATCTTCCAGAACTCCCCGTACAGCGCCGGTTCGCGGTAGCCGAGCGGGCCGGCCCACACCGCGTGCTGGCCCTTGAACAGCGGCGCCAGCAGCGTGACGACGAGCGCGTTGACGTGGAACAGCGGCAGCGCCGCGAAGACGACCGAGCCGGGGTCGAGCAGCGAATTCGCCGCGATCATCCACGCGTCGGCGACCTCGTTGGCGTGCGTGTGCGCGGCCAGTTTCGGCGCTCCGGTGGTGCCGCCGGTGTGGAACAACGCGGCCAGGTCCGACGCCACCGGGGGCTCACCGGCGAAGCCGGAAGAGTCCATTGTGGGGGAAAGTTCGGCGAGGTAGCCGATGCGCACCCCTTCGATGGCGGGCAACGCGGCCGGTTCGCCGGTCGCGCCGGTCGGGCGCAGCACGAGGACGACGTCCAGCTCGGCGGCCAGCGTCCGGGCGGTGGCCCAGATTTCCGGCGCGAGTTCCGGTCCGGCCGTGATCAGCACGCGGGCGCCGGACCGGCGGAGCAGTTCGGCGAGGTGGTCGCGGGACAGGCCGCCGTTGAGCGGCGCCGCGATCCCGGCCAGCTGGGCGGCCAGGGTCGCCGGAATCAGGTCGGCGCAGTTGGGCGCCATCACCGCGACCGCGTCGCCGCGCCGGATCCCGAGATCGTGCAGCAGATTGGCGTAGCGGTGGACGTCGGCGAGCAGCTCGCCGAACGTGCGGCGGACGGGCTCGCGCCACCGCGCGGCTTCGGCCAGCACGGTGGTCGCCGGGTGCTCCGGCCACCACGCGGCGGCCCGCCGCAGCAGGGCGTACGTCGACTCCGGCAGACCTCGTTCGGCGAGCGGGACGGCCTCGATCGCGGCCAGGTCGGCGGGCCCGGCGCAGCGCGGCCACAGGGAAGCGCCGGTCATCGCTTGTGCCTCACGACCGTGCGCTGGGTGCCCAGGTCGAGGACACCGTCGTCGGTGGCGACCGACGCTTCGACGACGTCGCCGTCGGCCAGGTACTTCGGATTTCTCGCCTGTCCCTTGAAGAACAGCTTCCACTTCAGCGCCGGGGGCAGCAGCGCGGCGAGCTTCTCCACGGCTTTCGGCGGCGCGGACAACGCGGTGCCGGCCGGTGTTCCGGTCAGCACCAGGTCGCCGGGATCCAGGCGCTGGAACCGGGTCAACGCCCGCAAGGCTTCGAGCGGACGGTAGATCATGTCCTCGCCGACGACCGAGTCCTGCCGGACCGAGCCGTTGACCGACAGCCGCAGCCGCAGGTCGCCGAACCGCTCGAGCTCATCGGCGTCCACCAGCACGAGAGCGGGCCCGGCCGGGGTGAACGTCGGATAGGACTTGGCTTCGTAGAACTGGGTCTGGGGGAGCTGGATGTCACGGGCGGAGACATCGTTGGTCACGACCAGGCCCGCGACGTACTCGCTCAGCGAGGCGATCTCGGTGCCGACCGGGATTTCGCGGCCGATGACCAGCCCGATCTCCACCTCGTAGTCGAGCAGCCGCACGTGCGACGGCTTGACGACGTCGTCGAACGGGCCGCTGATCGAGCCGGAGGTCTTGCGGAAGAACGTCAGCGGCACGGTCTTCGGGTCCATCCCGGAATCCGTGACGTGCGAGGCGAAGTTGGTCATCTGGGCGACGACGCGGCAGGGCGCGGTGACCGGCGAGACCAGGACGAGGTCCTCGACGGAGTCGGTCGCCGGCCCCGCGGCGGCGATCGCCGTGCGGTCGGCGAGCAGCTCGCCGGTGGTCTTCGCGGTCGTGGGGATCTTCGCCGCGCCGTCCGGGGTGGCGAGGTACCAGGCATCGGCGGTGCGCAGGACGGTCGGATTCATGAGCGGGCCACCTTCAGCAGGCCCAGCAGGCGCCGGGCGTCGAATTCGTTGTCTTCGCGCAGCGCGGTGAACATCGCGCGCAGTTCACGCAGGGATTCCTTGCCGGGCTTGACGCCGAGGAAGTCGGCGGTCGCGGGCGGCCCCCACTGGGCCAGCCCGGAGGCGGTCAACGGGGCCCAGCCGGGTTCCAGGGTGCTGTCGAACAGGTCGCCGTCGCTGAAGTGCTCGACCATGAACCCGTCCGGGTCACGCCAGTAGTCGAACAGCTGGCTGCCCTCGATGTGCCGCCCGATGCCCCACGAGTGGTGGTAACCGTGTTCGCGCAGGTACTCGCCGCCCGCGGCCAGCGCGTCGAGGTCGGCGACCTGGTACGCCGAGTGCACGTACCGGTCGGCCGGGCCGAGCAGCAGGGCGAGGGTGTGGTGGTCGGCCGGGGTGGCGCCGCGGTCGCACCGGATGAAGCTCATCACCGGCCCGCGCTCGCGCCGGCCCGGGTGGTACAGGAAGTCGCTGACGATCAGGCCCAGGTGTTCCAGGTACCAGTCCAGCACCGCGCGGTAGCGGGTCGTCTGCAGCACCACGTGCCCGAGCCGCTGCGTCAGCGCCGGTGCTCGCGGCGGGCGTTGCGTGGCGTTGACCCGCCGGGCTTCGTGGCCGAAGTTGAGCACGTGCGGCTCCTGCGGCGGCAGCGCGGGCAGCTCGTGGGTGTCCGAGACGACCCGGACCCGCAGGCCGCTCGGGTCGGGCAGGTCCACGACGACGCCGCCGAGCGTCTCCGGCAGCCGGGCGACCGGCCGCCCGGTGGCTTCGGCCAGCCGCAGGACGTCGCCGGGAGCCGCGGCCAGGAAGGCCGGCCCGAGGAACTTCGACCGGGCGCCCTTGCGGATGAGCACGCACGGCGCGCCGGCGTCGGTGCCGCGCAGGTGCAGCTCGCGGCCGGTGCTGAGCACGGTGGTGAACCCGAAGGCCCGGGCGAACACCTCCGCCCGCTCCAGGTCCGGCTTCTCGAACTCCAGCCACGCCAGGTCGTGCACCTTGACCACCGGGTTCGCGGCCCGGCCGGGATGCTCGCCCGCGAGCGCGCCGCGCTCGCTGTGCAGCCCGCTGTGCGGATCTCCCACGGCTCCTCCAGCCACGTTGATGACGACATCGTCAGTTATGAGTATCTCCTCAGTCAAGAGTTTCTGACGATTTCCTCATCAGTGACGTGCTGGGCTAGGATGCGGCGACGACCAGCGAAGACGGGAGCACGGATGCCGGAGCACGTTCCGAGCCGGCTGGAACGGCGCAAGGCACACACCCGCGCGGCCCTGATCCGGGCGGCCCAAGCCCTCATCGCCGCGGGGAAGACCGCGGTGCCGATCCTGGAGATCACCCGGATCGCAGACGTCGGGATGGGCTCGTTCTACAACCACTTCGAGACGAAGGAGCAGCTCTACCAGGCCGCGGTCGAGGACGCCCTCGACACGCACGGCGCCCTGCTCGACGGGCTGACCACCGGCCTGGACGACCCGGCCCAGGTCTTCGCGCAGAGCTTCCGGCTGACCGGGCGCCTGCACCGCCGGCACCCCGAACTCAGCAAGGTGCTCCTGCACCACGGCTTCGAACTCGCCGGCTCGGAGAGCGGGCTGGCCCCCCGTGCCCGCCGCGACATCGAGGCCGCCGTGCGGACCGGCCGCTTCACCGTGCCGGACACCGAACTCGCCATGGTCACGGTGGCCGGAGCCGCCCTGGGCCTCGGCCACCTGCTGCACCGACGACCCGAGCGCGACGACGCCGCCACGACCGACCAGGTGACCGAGGACGTGCTGCGCATGCTCGGCCTCACCGCCGCCGAAGCCCACGAGGTCTGCGGCCGCCCGCTGCCCGACCTCGACACTTTCGCGACCGGGCCGGGCACCGCCGCCTGAACCGGGCCTCGGGGAAAGCCACGTGGGTATCGCGGCCCTGAAAGCGTTTTCACTGCAGACGACCCGCTTGGCCCACTCGGGCCGCCGCTACCCGGTGCTACCGTCGCCTCACCGGAGATCCCGCTCCCTCTGGGAGCGCTCTCGGATCCGGGTGTCCGACAGTTCTTGCCCGCAAGGAGGCGTGCATGAGTTCGTACGGAAGCATCAAGAAAGCGCTTACAGCAGCCGCCGCGCTGGTCACCGTGGCCGCGCTGGCCCCGCCGTCCGATGCCGCGGCCACCACGCTTTACGTGGCGCCCAACGGCAAGGACTCCGCCGCCGGGACGCAGGCGGATCCGACCACCCTGCCGTCGGCCCTGAGCCGGATCGGGGCCGGTGGCACCATCTCGCTGCGCGGTGGCACCTACTCCTACAGCCAGACCGTCACCATCGCGCCCGCCAACAGCGGGACTTCCAGCGCGCGCAAAACGCTCTCCGCCTACCCCGGCGAGATGCCCGTGCTGAACTTCTCGGCCATGCAGGAAGACCCGGCCAACCGCGGGCTCGCCGTCAACGGCTCCTACTGGCGCGTCGCCGGGATCGTCGTCGAACGCGCCGGGGACAACGGGATCTTCGTCGGCGGGAGCAACAACGTCATCGAACGCGTCGTCACGCGCTTCAACCGCGACTCCGGGCTGCAGATCTCGCGGATCGCGTCGAGCACGCCGAAGGACCAGTGGCCGTCGAACAACCTCGTCGTGAGCTCCGAATCGCACGACAACGCCGATTCCGACGGCGAAGACGCCGACGGGTTCGCCGCGAAGCTCACCGCCGGGCCCGGGAACGTCTTCCGCTACGACGTCTCGCACCACAACATCGACGACGGCTGGGACCTCTACACCAAGACCGACACCGGCCCGATCGGTCCGGTGACCATCGAAGACTCCCTCGCCTACGCCAACGGCACCCTGAGCAACGGCACCGTCAACAAGAACGGCGACCGCAACGGCTACAAGCTCGGCGGCGACAAGATCGCGGTCAACCACATCGTCCGGCGCGACATCGCCTACCGCAACGGCCACCACGGGTTCACCTACAACAGCAATCCCGGTTCGATGTCCGTCTCGGACAACGTCGGCATCGACAACGCCGAGCGCAACTTCTCCTTCGACACCGGGACTTCGGTGTTCCGCAACGACACTTCGTGCCGCTTCGCCGGCGGCGGCTCGAACGACAAGACCGTCGGCAACGTCGACAGTTCGGACCAGTTCTGGACCGGCAAGAACGGGTCCCGGTGCTCGTCCTACGCCGGCACCATGAAGTGGTCCTTCGCCTCCGACGGCCGGCTCGTGGTGACCTTCGGCTGATCGCTACCCGCGGTGACGGCCGTCACCCGATCCTGTCGGAATCCTGTGAACCGGACAGAACTGGCACTCCCGGCTTCCCTCGCGCGTTCTCGGGGTAGGAAGAACGGAGGGGCCATGGGTGCGCTAGGGACGCTGCTCGGGTTCGCGCTGAGCCTGTACCTGCTGGTGCTGGTCGCGCGGATGGTGCTGGACTGGGTCGCGGTGGTGGGCAACACCCCGCCGTGGGCGCGGCGCGCCCGCGGCCTGGCCTACGCCGCGACCGAACCGGTGATCGGGCCGGTGCGGCGGGTCGTGCGGCCGGTGCGGATCGGCGGGATCTCGCTCGACCTGGCCTTCACGCTCGTCTTCATCGGCGTGATCGTGCTGCGGAGCATCGTGTACGCGCTTTAAAGCGTGCCGCGGAAGCTCGAGGACAGCCGGTCGACGCTGCGCTCGAGCTCGGCGCGCAGCCCGCGCAGATCGACGCCGTCGGGGTCGATCAGGGCCTGCATCGAGATCCCGCGCAACTGGGCCAGCAGCGCCGAAGCGTAGGAATCGGGGTCGCGGACACCGGTGATGGACCCGTCCGCGACCCCGCTGGCCACGGTCTGCGCGATGGCGAACCGGAACCGGCGGTCGGCCTCGGTGAGCGCGCCGCGCAGGCCCGAGTACTCCGCCGCCGCGTCGCCCCACAGGGCCAGGAACGCCTGGTTGAGCGTCGGCATCGTGCGGATCAGCTCGAAGATGATGTCCAGCAGCGCGCGGAGCATGTCCATCGGCGTCGCGTTCGCCGATCCGGTCCGGGCCGCGACGGCCTCGCTATAGGCGTCGGTGAACGCCTCGACGGCGTGCTCGACGAGCCGCCGCCCGAGCCCGTCCTTGTCGCCGAAGTACTGGAAGACCACCGAACGCGCGTAGCCGGAGCGGGCGCAGACGCCGCCGATCTTCAACCGGCCGAAGCCCTCTTCGGCGATCAGGTGTGCAGCGGCATCCAGGATGCGTGCCTCGACGACGCCGTCGCCGTCCTCCTGGATCCGGCCTTCGGCGGCGCGGTCCACCCGGGCCATGTTAGCGACTGCAACCGCGGGGCACTGGCCGAGCCGTCAGCGGATCGTGCGAAGACGGTAAGCGGTCGCCCGCAGTCTCGGTGCCGGAAGCCACCGACCCGAGAGGAACCCCCGATGACCACCAGGACCGTGCTCGTTTCCGGGGCCGGCATCGCCGGCCCGTCCGCCGCCCACTGGCTGCACCGCGCCGGCTACCGCGTCACCGTCGTCGAGTCCGCGCCCGCTCTGCGACCCGGGGGCCAGGCCGTCGACTTCCGCGGCGAGCAGGTGAAACTGCTGGCCGCGATGGGGGTGCTCGACGAGATCCGCCGGTACGAGACGGCGATGGGCGAGCAGACCGTGCTCGGCCTCGACGGCCGTCCCGCGCTGACCGTGCCCGGCGCCGCCTGGAGCGGCGAGGTCGAGATCCTGCGCGGTGACCTCGCGCGGATCCTCTACGAGCACACCGCGGACCACACCGAATACGTCTTCGGCGATCGCGTCACGAGCCTCACCGAGACGGCGGACGGCGTCGAAGTCACCTTCCGCCACGGCGCACCGCGGACGTTCGACCTGGTCGTCGGGGCCGACGGTGTGCATTCCGGCGTCCGGGCCGCCGCCTTCGGGCCGGAGCAGGACTTCCGGCGCGACCTCGGCTTCGGCATCGCCGGGTTCACCGCGCCCAACCACCTGGGGCTCGACCACACCAGCGTCCTGTACAACGAGCCCGGCCGCGGCCTGATGGTGGGCAGCCACCGGTTGCCGGACCGGCTGCACGTCGGCCTGGTCTTCGCGGCGGACGGCGTCGAGTTCCACCGCCGCACACCCGCCGAGCAGGGTGCGCTGCTCGCGCAGCTGTTCGCGGACACCGGCTGGGAGACGCCGAAGCTGCTCGAAGCGCTGCCCGCGGCGGACGACCTGTACGTCGACTCGATCAGCCAGATCCACCTCGACCGCTGGTCGAAGGGGCGCGTGGTGCTCCTCGGCGACGCCGCCTGGTGCGCCGGGCCGGGCGGATCCGGCACGGGGCTGGCGATGATGGGCGCCCAGGTGCTGGCGGGCGAGCTCGCGGCGGCCGGCGGCGACCACGTGACGGCGTTCGCGAAGTACGAGCAGCGGCTGCGCAAGCCGGCCACGGTCGGGCAGAAGAACGGCAAGGGGTCCGGCAACTTCCTCGCGCCGCGCACGGCCGCGAAGATCCGCAGCCGCAACCGCGCCTACCGGATGCTGAGCACGCGGCTGTTCGGCGGCATCTTCGCCTGGATGACCGATCGCGCGGCCAACGCGCTGGAGTACCGCGAATACCCCGATTCCTCTCATCGGGGGACTCGGCTGGCGACCCGTGGAGTTGCCCCTTGGGGCCGGACACCTTGATTCCAGACGGTGGTCTGGAGGGAGGATGTCCTGGTGTCTCGCAGGTCGAAGTATCCGGAGCAG
>NZ_JBSGJD010000188.1:0-20094 GCF_053605405.1 Amycolatopsis sp. NPDC003861 | reverse complement strand
AAGGCGGGAAAGCGTGCCTTGACCCGGCACCACCGTCCGCGTGCTGGCTTCGGATCGGGGTGGCGGGGGAGGCCTGGGTGGGGTGCCGGTTTGGGCGTCCGCGTGCCGTTTCGGTCGGTGAGGCAGCTGCGGAAGGCGTTTCGGCTTTGCCGGGGCCCCTACAAGCGGCTGCGGCTCGGCCGCCCAGCCCACCACGAAAGCCGCCCCGCGAGACGCAGGCCACGGACTCAGGAAAATCACAGCGGCTTGCGGGCACCATCCAGGCGATGTCCCTCCGTACTCGCGCGTCCGTGGCTGCCGGGCGGCTCACCGCCTGGCTCTCGCGCAGCTCCGGGCTCGGCCGCGGCGGGATGATCGGTGGCCGCGTCACGCTGGCCCTTGATCCGCTCGCCCTGCGCCGGCTCGGGCGGGAACGCACCGTTGTGCTCGTCACCGGGACCAATGGCAAGACCACCACCTCGCTGATGCTCACCCGCGCTCTCGAAACGCTCGCCGAGGTCGCCGCCAACAGCGATGGCGCCAACATGCCCGATGGCGTCCTCGCCGCCCTGACCGCCCGCCCCGGTGCGCCTTACGCGGTCCTCGAGGTCGACGAGACCTACGTTCCCTGGGTTGCCGACCAGGTCCGGCCCGCCGTTCTCGTCCTGCTCAACCTGAGCCGCGACCAGCTCGACCGGGTCGGCGAGGTCCGCGCCACCGAACGGGACCTGCGGGCCGCCATTGCCGAACTAAACGACACCGTCGTCGTCGCGAACTGTGACGACGTCCTCGTGACCTCCGCCGCGAGCGCGGCCGCGAAGGCCGTCTGGGTCGGCGCCGGCCGCCGCTGGAGCGGGGACTCGACGGCGTGCCCGCGCTGCGAGGGCCGCGTCGAAACCCAGGACCGGCACTGGAGCTGCGGGTGCGGCCTCGCCCGACCGGCACCCGCGTGGACGCTCGACGGCGAGCTCGTGGTCACCCCCGGTGGCCGCCAGGTCGACCTCGACCTGCGGCTGCCCGGCGAGGTCAACCGCGCGAACGCCGCCCTCGCGCTCGCCGCCGCGCACCGGCTCGGCGTTCCGCCGCACACCGCCGCCGCGCGGCTGCGGACCATCACCGACATCGGCGGCCGCTACCGGACGATCCGCCGGTCTCGGCACTCCGTGCGGCTGATGCTGGCCAAGAACCCGGCCGGCTGGGTGGAAACGCTGCGCGTGCTGGACGAGGACACCCCGGTCGTCGTCGCCGTCAACGCCCAGGAGGCCGACGGCCGCGACCTGTCCTGGCTGTGGGACGTCCACTTCGAACGGCTCCGCGGGCGCCAGGTCGTCGTCACCGGCGAGCGCGGCGCCGACCTGTCCGTCCGGCTCTGCTACGCCGAGGTCGCGCACTGGGCCGAACCGGACCCGGTCACCGCGATCGACGCGCTGCCGCCCGGCGCCGTCGAGCTGGTCGCCAACTACACCGCGTTCCGCGACCTGGTGGGCAGGTTGCCGAGTGGCTGATTCGACCGTCCACATCGGACTTCTGCTGCCCGAGGTGCTCGGCACCTACGGCGACACCGGCAACGCTCAGGTGCTCGGCAAGCGGCTGCAGTGGCGCGGGCTCGACGCCGAGGTGGTCCCGATCGGCCTCAGCGAGCCGGTACCGTCCACTTTGGACCTCTACCTCCTCGGCGGCGGCGAGGACGGCGCCCAGGTGCTGGCCGCCGCGCACCTGCGCAAGTACCCGGGCCTGCGCCGGGCCGTCGCGGCCGGTGCGGTCGTCTTCGGCGTGTGCGCGGGCCTGCAGGTGCTCGGCACCCGCTTCCGCGGCCTCGACGGCGTCGACCACGACGGGCTCGGCCTGCTCGACGTCACCACCGAACCCGGCGAGCAGCGCGCGGTCGCCGAGCTGGTCGCGACGTCGTCCGGGCTGCTGGCCGGCGAGGCGCTGACCGGGTTCGAAAACCACCTGGGCGTCAGCAAGCTCGGCGCCGACAGCCAGCCGCTCGGGCGGGTCGTGCGCGGCACCGGCAACGGCGACGGCACCGAGGGCGCGGTGACCGACCGGGTCGTCGGCACCTACCTGCACGGCCCGGCGCTCGCCCGCAACCCCGCGCTGGCCGACCTGCTGCTGGCCTGGACGGTCGGGCACCCGCTCGGCCCGCTGGACCTGGCCGAGGTCGAGCGGCTGCGCGGGGAGCGGCTCGCCGTCCCGCGCCGCCGCCGGGGCGCGTGACGGGGTGGCGACGAGCGTCCCGTCGCTGGTCCGCCCGCGTACCGGCCTCGTTCGTGGTTACGCTGCGTTGGTGAGACTGGGCAAGGTGATCGCCGCGACCGGCGTCCGGATGCGCACCACCGCGGTGGCGGTGTTCGCGCTCGCGCTGGCCATCGCCGTCGGCTGCGTGGTCGTGGTGCTGCTGCTGGAGGAGTCGCTCGACCGCAGTGTCACCGAGAGTGCCCGCAGCACCGGGCGGCAGGTCGCCATCCAGCTCATCCGCGAAGGCGCGCGCGACCTGAGCGCGAGCGACGTCGCCAGCACCGGCGACACCGAAGCCGTCACGCAGGTCCTGGACGCGCGCGGGACGCCGATCGCGAGCGATCCGGCGATCGTCGGGCACCCGCCGTTGACCACGGCTCGCCCGGTCGTCGGGCATGAAATCGTCGAAACGCTGCCGCTCGGGCTGAACGGCGACAACGACGACTACCGCGTCGTGTCGCAGGAGGTGGCCGGGCCGGGCGGGCCGTTCACCGTGATCTCCGCGCGCTCACTGGAACCGGTCACGGAGGCCTCGACGCGGCTGACGCTGCTGCTCGGCCTGATCGCCGTGCCGCTGCTGGCCATCGCCGGGCTCGCGGTGTACCGCGCGGTCGGCTCGGCGCTGCGGCCGGTCGAGCGGATGCGCCGGACCGTCGCGGAGATCTCGACGCGCGACCTCGCCGCGCGCGTGCCGCTGCCGCCGGGCGGCGACGAGGTGCACCGCCTGGCCGTGACGCTCAACGAAATGCTGTCCCGGCTCGCGTCGGCCCAGGCCGCGCAACGCCGGTTCGTCGCGGACGCCAGCCACGAACTGAGATCACCGCTCTCGACGATAAGCACCGCTCTCGACGTCTCCGGGCGGCACCCGGAGAGCAC
The DNA here is from genome assembly GCF_053605405.1 of Amycolatopsis sp. NPDC003861. Lineage (NCBI taxonomy): Bacteria > Bacillati > Actinomycetota > Actinomycetes > Pseudonocardiales > Pseudonocardiaceae > Amycolatopsis > Amycolatopsis sp. NPDC003861. The sequence continues at coordinate 16,998 of NZ_JBSGJD010000188.1, read as the reverse complement.
CGGCGACCTGGTGCCGGTGATCGCCCGGGAGACCGCGCGGCTGCGCGAGCTCGTCGACGACCTGCTCATGCTGGCCCGCACCGACGACGCGACCGACCGGCCGCAGCGCACCGAGGTCGACCTCGACGACATCGTCCGCGCCGAAGCCGAGCGCGTCCGCGGGGAGACCACGGCGGACGTCGAAGTGCGCGCGGGGCCGGCGAAGGTGCACGGCAGCGAGGCCCAGCTGCGGCGGGCCGTGCGCAACCTGGTCGACAACGCGCGCGGGCACGCGCGCTCGCGCATCCGCGTCAGCAGCGCGGTTCGCGGCGACCTGGCCGTCATCGAGGTGAGCGACGATGGCCCCGGCGTCGCGGAAGCCGACCGGGAGCGGATCTTCGAGCGGTTCGTCCGGCTCGACGCGTCACGGCAGCGCGGGCACGGCGGGACCGGGCTGGGCCTGCCGATCGTGGCCGGCATCGCGGCGCGCCACGGCGGCCGGGCGCGTTGCGCCGAGTCCGGCGAGCCGGGCGCGCGGTTCGTGATCGAACTGCCGGTGATCGAACTGCCGAAGGAGGAGTAGTGCGCCTGCTGATCGTGGAGGACGAGCGCGAGTTCGCGGAGACGCTGCGGCGCGGGCTGGTGGCCGAGGGCTTCACCGCCGACGTCGCGCACACCGGCCGCGAGGGCCTCTGGCGGGCGACCGAGCACGCGTACGACGTCGTGGTGCTCGACATCATGCTGCCCGAGCTGTCCGGCTACGAGGTGCTCAAACGCCTGCGCGCGGCGGAGAACTGGACGCCGGTGCTGATGCTGACGGCCAAGGACGGCGAGTACGACGAAGCCGACGCGTTCGACCTCGGCGCCGACGACTACCTGTCCAAACCGTTCTCCTTCGTCGTGCTGATCGCCCGGCTGCGCGCGTTGCTGCGGCGCGGCGCCCCGGCCCGGCCGGCCGTGCTGGAGGCCGGCGACCTGCGGCTCGACCCGTCCGCCCGTACTGTCCACAGAGGACAAAAGCGAATCGAGCTCACCGCGCGGGAGTTCGGGTTGCTGGAGTTCCTGCTGCGGCGGGCCGGAACGGCGTTGTCGAAGAACGAGATCCTGAGCCACGTCTGGGACGCGCACTACGACGGCGACGAGAACGTCGTCGAGGTGTACATCGGCTACCTCCGGCGCAAGATCGACACGCCGTTCGGCACGCACACCATCGAGACGGTCCGCGGGGTCGGCTACCGCCTGGTGGACGTTACTCGATCGTAACCAACCGGGCGTTTGCCGGAAATTGGTTCCGCTGGGCGCCCGTGTGCTGCGCCATTTGCCGCCCGCGGTTGCCGCGGACCGCCCAATCGTGCGCGCGAACCGGTGAAAAATGCCGTCCCGCGAAGGTCCTGCACGTGAACCTCGGTGTTGCTACGGTGGGCACCCACCCCGTGACTAGGAAAGCGATGACGGAATCGCCACTGCCGTTGCCTGCCCAAAACAAAAATGCGCCCGATGCCGCCGGGAAATCCGTTTCCCGGCTGCGCGCCGCCGATGCCATTCGGGCCGCGAAGGACCAGTTCGCCATGGTGACCGGGCTCACTCCGCACGCCGTGACCGGGATTCGCGGCCGGGGCGACGGCGGCTGGTCCGTGCTCGTCGACGTCGTCGAGCTGGCCCGGATCCCGGACTCCACCAGTGTGATGGCCACCTACCGGGTGGACGTCGACGCCGACGGCGAACTCGGCGCGTGCGAGCGGCTGCGCCGGTTCACGCGGGGCGCCACCGATTCCTGAAAGGAAGGTCGACACGATTGGCCGCTTCGTCCGATTCATTGGCGGACATTCTGGAACGCGTGCTCGACAAGGGCGTCGTCATCGCCGGTGACATCGGCGTCAGCGTGGTCGACGTCGAATTGCTGACGCTGCGGATCCGGCTGTTCATCGCGTCCGCGCAGACCGCCCGGGAAATGGGCATGGACTGGTGGACGAACGATCCGTTCTTTGCCCCGAATGCCGCGCGAGCGGAACTGGGCGCAACCGACCTGGCGGCGCGCGTCGCCGAATTGGAGGCCCGGCTGCCCGTGCCGGGCGGGAGGGAAGAACCGCGGTGAGCACCGGAAACTGGCTCTGCGCGTACGCGATCACCCGCAACCGTCCGTCCGCTTTGGACATCGGGCCGGCACCGCGGCTGATCGGCTACCGCGACCTCGGCGTGGTGGTCGCCGAGGTGGCGCCGGCGCGCTTCGACCGCATCGACACGCTCGACCCGGTCGACGGCACGCTCGCCGAGCTGGCCCGCGAGCACGACGCCGTGGTGCGCGCGGTGTTCCGCAGCGAACCGGTGCTGCCGCTGCGGTTCGGCACGGTCCTCGACGGCGAAGACGCCGCGCTCCGGCTCCTGCAGGCGGGCTACGACCAGGCCCGCGACTGCCTCGACGAGGTGGCCGGCCACCGCGAGTGGGGCGTCCGGGTGCGGCATTCGGAGCCGGCCGCGACCACCCGGCCGGACGCGGCGGGCCTGACCGGAACGCAGTACCTGGTCCGGCGGCGCGAACGGCTGAAGGCGATCCAGCGTGCCCGCGAAGACGTGGCCGGCGCGGCCGCCCGGCTCCAGGAGGCGCTGCGGCGGCAGTCGGCGGACAGCGTGGAACGCGCGCGGCCGCACGGCGTGCTGATGAACAGGGCGTACCTGGTGGAGACCGGCCGCGAGGCGGAGTTCCACGCGGAGGTCGAGTGGTTCACCCGCGAGCTGAGCGCGGCGGGGGCGACGGTCGAGACGTCGGGGCCCTGGCCGCCGTACTCGTTCACCGACCTCGAGCTCGGAGCGACGGCGAATGGCTGACCCCGACCTGCTTCCCGAGGTCTTCACGCCGACCGGCACCAACGCCGCCGAGGCCATCGTCGACCTGCTCGACCGGGTCGTGCACCGCGGGGCCGTCGTCACCGGGGACGTCATCATCTCCCTCGCCGGCATCGACCTCGTGCGGCTCGACCTGCGGCTGCTGCTGCTCGGGCTGGAAGGCGAGCCCGGATGACCCAGCGGATCGCCGCCGACGCCGGCCGCGGGCTCGGGCACCTCGTCGTCACCGTGCTCGACGTCCTCAAGGAAGTGCTGGAGCGGCAGGCCCTGCGCCGGCTCGACGCCGGCACCCTCGCCCCGGCCCAGGTCGAAGCGCTCGGCCAGGCCCTGATCGCGCTGGAGCTCCGGTTCGCCGAGATCCGCGCCGCCCTCGACGCAATCCCCGCAACCGAAGGAGCGAAGTGACCAGACCGGGGCAGACCGGTGGCGGACTCGCCGACACCCTCAACATCCTGCTGGACAAGGGACTCGTCATCGACGCCACGGTGAAGGTGTCCCTGATCGGGATCGAACTGCTGTCGATCGAAGCCAGGGTCGTGATCGCCAGCGTCGACACCTACATCCGCTACCTCGAAGCGATGCAGCGGGTGAACGCGCAGGCGCAGCAGCCCCACCCCGGGCAGGTCTCCATCGGGCTCGACCAGACCGTCGGGCTGATCCCGCCCCCGCCACCGACACCCGCCGTGGCCGTGCCTCCCGCGCCGGCCATCCCCGTCGAACAGCCGTGACGCTGCAGCTCTACGGCGTCGTCCGGGCCGGGCACCCGCGCGCGCCGCGCACGGTCTGCTGGGAGGACCTCGCGATGGTCGTCGGCGACCCCGAGCCCGACCCGGCCGCGCACCTGGCGGTGGTGTCCGCGCTCGTCGAGGGCGGCCCGGTGCTGCCGGTCCGGTTCGGCACGGTGGCCGAGGACGAGGACGCCGTCCGCACCGAGGTGCTCGCCCCGGCCGCGGACACCTACCGCGCCGACCTCGACCGGCTCGACGGCCTGGCCGAGGTGCACGTCTGCCTGCGGTTCACCGAACCCGGGTCGGCGTGGCGGGCGGCCCGCTCGGACGTGCTGCTGTCGCGGGTCGCCGAACGCGCCCGCGACTCCGTGGCGTTGCCGGCGGGCGAGAGCGCCGACGAGCGGTGGGCGTTCCTGGTCGGGCTGGGCGACTTGCTCGTCGTGCGGGACACCGTCGCCGGGCTCGCGCGCGACGACGGTGTCCAGGCCGACTGGCTCGGGCCCCTGCCCGCGTACAGCTTCCTCGACCGGCGGACGTGCTCCCGCTGGAGCTGGTGAGCGGAGGCGGAACAGTCGCTGAACACTCGTCCCGGCGCTGGCCGCACCGGCCCGCCGCCGGTGATCCTGGTGCCGTGACCAGCAGTGAAGTCGCCGCGTTGCCGCGTGCGTTCGGCGGGCCCGGCGCCGGGCCGGGGCAGTTCCGCGCGCCCTCGGGGATCGCCGTCGACACGCGCGGCCGCGTCTGGGTGGCCGACACCGGCAACGACCGGGTCCAGGCCTTCACCCGCGACGGCGCGCTCGTGCGCGTCCTGGCCGGGCGGCTCAAGGCGCCCGAAGGCGTCGCGGTTGACGCGGCGGGCAACGTCTACGTCGCCGACACCGGCAACCGCCGCGTGGTGCAGTTTTCGTGGCAGGGCGGCTTCGTGCGCGAGTTCCGCTCCCTGGACCGGCCCCGCGCGGTCGCGCTCGACCGGGCCGGGCGGCTGCTGGTCGACGACACCGGGCGCGTCGCCCGGTTCGACATCCGCACCGGCGCCGCGTTACCCGACACGGCCGAGCCGATCGGCTCGCCGAGGGACATGGCCGACGACGGCGCGGGCGGCGTCTGGGTCACCGAACCGGGCAACCACCGGATCGTCCACTTCGGAGCTAGCTCTTCGTGATCGAAGCGGTCGCGCGGACGACGGCGGTGCACCGGTTCTCGACGTAGGCGAGCCCGCCCTCTTCGGCGATGCGGCGCGCTTCAGCGGAGACGATGCCCTGCTGCAGCCACAGCGCTTTGGCGCCGATCTCGACGGCCTCGCGGGCGATGCCCGGCGCTTCGGGGGACGGCCGGAAGACGTCGACGAGGTCCACCGGCTCCGGGATGTCCTTCAGCGACCGGTACACCTTTTCGCCGAGCAGCTCGGTCGCGGTCGGGTGCACCGGGATGATCCGGAAGCCGTGGGCCTGCAGGACGGCCGGGACGCCGTGCGCGGCCTTGGCCGGATCGCGGCTCAGGCCGACGACGGCGATGGTGTTCGCGCCGGCGAGGATTTCCTCTGCGTTCATACCGGTGGAACGCACCACCGGGGTCAAAGCTTCCAGAGCCGCAGACCCCGTACCCGGTAGACGGGCCAGAGCACGTGCCACGGCTTCCGCCGGGCGAAGGTCGCGGCGCAGGTCAGGATGTTGCGGGCGGACGTCGTGGCGACCTCGTGGCGGTCCGGCCAGATCTCGCCCTTGGCGCCGACGGCGATCCGGAAAACGGTCAGCAGGCCACGGCCCTGCAGGTCGTACTTCGCGCCGGTGTCCCCGGAGCCGGGGGCCAGCTCCGCGATCTCGGCGCCGAACGCGCGGGCGGCCTGCGGCGCGACCTCGGCGGGCACGACACCGACACTGCGCGTGATCGCCTTGCCGTGCATGCGCCGCGCGTAGCGGAACAGCAGCGCCCGCTCCCACCACGGCAGGAGCCGGTGGTGCTGCAGGAGGGCGGCGCACTCGCCGTGCCCGATCGCGAAGATGCTCGTGAGCTCGTCGTAGGCGCCGTTCGTGGCCGGTTCGTTCAGGTGCAGCCGGACCTCGAACCGGGTGCGCGCGGTGAGTTCGTCGAGCAGCTCGCGGTGATCGAGCCGCGCCTTCGCGCGGGAGAGCGACCAGTCGGACATCGGACCTCCAGACGTCGCGCACAGGCTAGTTGGCGCGCGACGCCCGGACCACGCTTTCAGCCGATCTTCTCGCCGTACATCTCGCCGAGCGGGTCGGAGATCAGCTCGACGCGGGCACCGTCCGGATCGGACAGGTAGATGGAGGTCTTGCTCTCCAGCAGGTACTTCACCCCGGCCTCGTCGAGCTTGTCCTTGATCGCGCTCCACCGTTCGGGCGTGACGGAGAGGGCCAGGTGGTGCAGTCCACCGAGGACTTCCGCGTACGGGCCGAGGTCCAGACCGGGCAGGTCGAAGAAGGCGACCGCGTTGCCGTTGCCGACGTCGAAGAAGAAGTGGCTCGAGCCGGGGTAGTCCCGGTTTTCGATGAGCTCGGTGAGCGGGAAGCCGAGGATGTCCTGGTAGAACTCGATGGTCCGCTCGACGTCGCTGGAGATCAGCGCGGTGTGGTGGATGCCGCGCCCGTTCGTCGCCGGGCGTTCGGCGGCCGGGCGCAGGTGGCGCTCGCGCAGTGCGTCGCGGGCTTCGGCGAGCTTGGTGACCTCGGCCTGGGTCGGTGCCATGTCCCTCACGTCCCTTCCTGGTGGTGTCCGCCACGCTACGCTCGATTTGTCTCGCGTGCAAGAGATTGCCTGGCGAGAGTTCCGCTGGACGGAACATCCGTGCTTGTGCCCGCCCGCCGCGCACGGCAGAGTCCCGGAGGTGGATGTCAGCAAGGTGCAGGAGGCCGCGGCCGCACTGGCGGGGGCCTACGCCACGCGCGAGCCGATCGAGCCGCTGATCAAGACGTATCCCGACGCGGGCGTCGAGGACGCCTACCGGATCCAGCAGGAGCAGGTGCGGCACTGGGTCGAGGGTGGCGACGCCGTCCGCGGCCACAAGGTCGGCCTCGCGTCGGCGGCGATGCAGCGGCAGATGGGCGTCGACCAGCCCGACTACGGGCACCTCACCGGCAGCATGTTCCACCTGGAGCACCAGCCGATCCCGACATCGGCGTTCCTGCAACCGCGGATCGAGCCGGAGATCGCGTTCGTGCTCGGCTCGGCCCTGCGCGGCCCGGGCGTGACGGTCGCCGACGCGGTCCGGGCGGTCGACTTCGTGCTGCCTTCGCTGGAGATCGTCGACTCCCGCATTCAGGACTGGAAGATCTCGCTGTTCGACACGATCGCGGACAACGCGTCGTCGGGCGGGGTGGTGCTGGGGAGCAAGCCGACGGCTCTTTCGGCCGCTGACCTGCGCCTCGCGGGCTGCGTGCTGTACCAGAACGGTGCGGTGGCGGCGACGGGCGCGGGCGGCGCGGTGCTCGGCTCGCCGTTGAACTCGCTGGTGTGGCTGGCGAACACGGTGGGGCCGCTGGGGGTGACCCTGGAGCCCGGCCACGTCGTGCTGCCGGGGTCGATGACCCGGGCGATCCCGGTGTCCCCGGGCGACACGATCGTCGCGACGATCGCCGGCCTCGGCAGCGTCACCGCGGTGTTTTCGGAGGAATCGTGAACGTGCGAGAGGCAGCCGCTTCGCTGTTGGGGACGGTCTCGGAGCGGGCTCCGCTCTCGGAGGAGTGGCCGGGTCTGGACGTCGATACGGCGTACGCGATCCAGGACGAGGCGTTGCGCCAGCGCCGGGCCCGCGGGGAGACGCTGATCGGGGTGAAACTGGGGCTGACGTCCCGGGCCAAGCAGCAGCGGATGGGCATCGACGCACCGTTGCTGGCCTGGCTGACGGACGCGATGGTGCTGCCGGCGGGCGTGCCGGTGCCGTCGCTGATCCACCCGCGAGCCGAGCCGGAGCTGGTGTTCGTCCTGGGCCGCCGGCTGGCGGGCCCGGGCGTGACGGCGGCAACGGCCCTGGCGGCGGTCGACCGCGTGTACGGCGGCATCGAGGTGATCGACAGCCGCTACGCGGACTACCGGTTCACGCTGCCGGACGCCGTCGCGGACAACGGCTCGTCGGCGTACTTCAGCGTGGGACCGGTGGGGGTACCGCCGTCCTCGCTGGACTTGTCCCTGGAGGCGGCGTTGCTGGAGGTCGACGGCCAGATCGTCGACACGGCCACGGGCGCGGCCGTCCTGGGCCACCCGGCGGAGGCCCTCGCCTTGGCGGCCAACGCCCTCGCGTCCCGAGGCGTGGCGATGGAGCCGGGCTGGCTGATCCTGACCGGCGGCATGACGGACGCGGTCCCGCTCCGCCGCGGCTCCCGCATCGCCGCCCACTTCTCCCACCTAGGCTCCCTCACCCTCCCCACCTGACCCCGCCAATCACGCGAGATACGCCGCCAGTCACGCGAGTTCCGCGCCCGATCACGCGAGATACGCGGCTAATCACGCGAGTTCCGCGCCCGATCACGCGAGTTCCGCGTCCAATCACGCGAGTGACGAGTTCGGGCTCGGCGACCTCGCGCGCCTGGAGGGTCGGCCGGCGAGCCGGCCGACCGTGTGGGTGCGCCGGCCGACCGGCTGGGTGCGCGGGCCGACCGGCCGGGTGCGCCGGCCGACCGGCCGACCGGCTGGGTATGCGGGGCGAGCGTGTGGGTGCGCGAGCCGACCGGTCGGGTACGCGGGTCGGGCCGACCGTGGGTGCGCGGGGCGGGTACGCGGGTGTGGCGGGATGCGTCAGGGTGAGCCGTTGCGGTAGGCGCGGGCCTGGATCTCGTACAGCTCGTGGTAGACGCCGCCCGCTTTTATCAAATCGTCGTGGGTTCCTTGCTCGATCAACCTTCCCTTCTCCAGGACCAGGATCCGGTCTGCCGAGCGGATGTTGGCCAGCCGGTGGGTCACCAGGACCGTCGTGCGGCGGCCGCGGTTCGAACGGCTTGCGTGCTGGAGGCCGGCGAACACCCGGGCCTCCGCGCGGGCGTCGAGGGCCGCTGTCGGCTCGTCGGCCACCAGGACCGAGGCGTCGCGGTAGATTCCCCGGGCGATGCCCATGCGCTGCCACTGGCCGCCCGACAGGTCGTGGCCCTCGTCGAACTTCTTCGACAGCACCGTTTTCTCCTTGGCGGGCAGGGATTCGATCACCTCGTCCGCGCCCGAGTAGTCGACCGCTTCGCGCCAGGCGTGGCCGTCCGGGTCCGGACGGCCGAGGCGGCCGACCGTGATGTTGTTCGCCGCCGTCATCGGCCACTCCGCCGGCTCCTGGGCGATCACCGCGATGTTCGCGTGCACCGATGCCGGGTCCGCCGCCGCCAGGTCGACGTCGTCCCAGCGGACCGTTCCCTCGTCCGGTGGGTAGAGCCCGGTGAGCAGCTTGCCGAGGGTGGTCTTCCCCGAACCGTTCTCACCGACCAGCGCGACCACCTCGCCGCGCCGGATCGTCACCGAGATGTCGCGCAGCGCCGGGCTGTCGCGGCCCGGGTAGGTGAACGTGACGCCGTCCAGCCGGATCTCGCCCGGGTCGGCCGGCGCCGTGAGCGACGCCGGCGGCGGCTGCCGCTTCCGGGACTCCGCGAGCAGCTGGTTGTAGAACCCGATGTAGAAGGAGTCCTCGTACAGCGAGTTGACCGCGCGCATGGTGTTGGACAACGCCGTCGACGCCGTGCGCATCGCCAGCACCGCCGTGCCGGCCAGCGCCAGCTCCATCCCGCCCGTGTAGAGCAGCCACCCGAGCACCAGGTACGCCGCCGCCGTGCCGAAGCCCGCCGCCGCCCGGCCGCTCGTGCGCACCAGGTTGCTCCGGTGCGCCAGCCGGATCTCCTCGCGCGTGAGACTCCGCGAGATGCGCCGGTACTCGCCGAGCAACGGCTCCTGCAGCGTCAGCGCGTGCCGTTCGAGGGCCATCGAGCGCCAGGTGGCGACCTCTTCGACGACCGACTTGCGGATGTTGCGCCCGACCGTGTCCAGGAAGTGCCGGTAGTTCAGCTTCGCGACGCGCGCGGCGGACCAGCCGTCGGCCGCCGCGGCGAGCAGCAGCACCGGGGCCAGCCACGGGTTCAGCAGCCCGGCCGTGATCATCGCCGCCGCCAGCGAGATGACCGACGACGTCAGGTCCGCCAGCCGCCGCAGGCTCGTCTCGATGGCCTGCACGCCGAACCGCGCGCCTTGCCGGGCCAGTTCCCGGAAGTCCGCGTCCTCGAACGCGATCAGCCCGACGCGCACGACCGCGGCCGTCACCGCGTCGTCCGCCGCCGCGGTGACCCGGGGCCGCAACGCGCCTTCGACGGCGGCGACAGCTGCGTCCAGCAACGCCCGCGCCGCGTACGACCCGGTGACGACCGCGATCGCGGGCAGCGACTGCAGCACGCGCTCCGGTGTCGGCCCCTGTTCGAGCAGCGCGGTGAAGACGTTCGCCGTGGCGAGCAGCCCGAACGCCGTGACGCAGCCGGAGACGACGTGCACGACGGCGGCCAGCAGCGTCAGCCGTGGCGACGTGCGCCAGGCCAGCCGCAGCACGACCGAGATCGCCGTGGGCAGCGTGCGCACGGCCTGGCCGAAGCTCGACGCGGCCACGCGTTCGTCGACGCGCGCCCACTCGGGCATCTTCAGGTTCTCGACCCCGATCAGCGGGGGCGGGTCGGCGGTTCCGGTCACGCCCCTATCTGTACTCCGGGGGTCCGACAGTTTCTGGCCCGCTACTGGCCCGTCCGGGTGTACCGCGCGCGCAAAAACGGCCGGTACTCCGGGTTTTCACCCATCCGGACGTCGATCTCGTGCGTCAGCGTCCCGCCGTCCGGGGTGAGCCGGTGCCGCGCCACCCCGCGCGCGGTCACCTTCTCCAGGGTCAGCGTCGCACCGTTCCAGCCGCCGCGGGCGGGCGACTCGGGCGGGTAGCCGTAGCTGTCGAAGCCGTACCAGAGCGTCTCGCCGGTGGCCGGATCCGCGGTGAAGACGTTGTGGCCGAGGAACTCCGACCCGTCCCCGCGGCGTTGCCGGTAGTGCTGGACGACCGCGAAACCGTTGAGCGCCAAGCGGTATTCGCAGTCCGCGTGCGCGGTCGAGGCCGGCGCCCACGGCGAGGCGGCGAGTTCCTCCGTGCCGGTCCAGTCGCCGACGAACGCCTTCAGTGCTTCGTGCGCCGGGCCGAGGCGGGGCATGTCCATGGTCGTCTCCATTTCGACAGGTACCTGTCGATGTGCGAGACTAGCACGCATGCGGTCACCCCGAGCCGAAACGTTCACCCGCGTGATCGACGCGGTTTTCGCGTGCAACGGCGGTTTCCTCGCCGCGGGCGACGCGCTGACCGAGCCGGTCGGGCTGACCGCGGCGCAGTGGCAGGTCCTCGGCTTCCTGGAGGACGGCCCGGCGACCGCGGCGGAGGTGGCACGCCGGCGTGGGCTGCGCCGGCAGAGCGTGCAGGAGACGGTGAACCGCTTGCTGCGCAACGGAATGCTGGACCGCCTGCCGAACCCGGCCGACGCGCGGGCGCCGTTGCTGTCGTTGACGCGGCGGGCGCGCGCGGCGATGCGGGAGCTGGGCGCGGCGCAGGTCGCCTGGGCGGAGGACGTGGCGGCCGAGGTGTCGCAGGAAGACCTGGAGACGACGCTGCGCACGCTCCAGCGACTGCGTGCGGTGGTCGCCCAGCCGCGGTTGCTGTGACTAGCGGGTCGCGCCGGGGCCGGCGAGCACGTCGACGTCGTTGGCGTGCATCGGCTCGCCGCAGTGGGCGCAGCGCAGGTCGACGCTGCTGATCTCGCCGCACGCGTGGTGGCGGTAGAGCACCGGCGGCCCGGCCTTGCCCGCCAGCCACTTGTCGCCCCAGCGGGTCATCACCATCAGCATGTCGACCAGTTCGGTGCCCTTCTCGGTCAGGACGTACTCGTAGCGCGGACGGCGGTCGTACGGGCGGCGCTCGAGGACCTGCTGCTCGACCAGGTGGTTCAGCCGTTCGGTGAGCACCTTGCGCGAGATGCCGAGGTCCGCCTGGAGCTGCTCGAACCGGCTGAACCCGGCCCAGATGTCCCGCAGGATCAGCGGTGACCACGGTTCGCCGATGACGTCGAGCGTGCGCGCGATCGAGCACGCGGCCAGTTCGCTGAAGTTCGTGCGCTGCATGAGGCGAGTTTAGCACTTGGGGTTCCCTCAAGGAACTTAAGCTGCTACGGTTCTGGAGTCTCCTGAAGGAACCCAGAAGGGAATGTCACGATGAGCAAGGTCTTCAGCGCCCACGCCGTGTCGGTCGACGGCTACATCACCGGCCGCGGCGCACGACCCGGCCAGGGCCTCGGCGACGGCGGGACGCTCTTCGACTGGTACTCCGACGGGGACACCCAGAGCCGGGTCTTCGACTTCTTCAAGCTCAGCGAGCCCAGCGCCCGCATCTTCGACTCGCTCGCCGGCCGGGTGGGCGCGATCGTGGCGGGCCGCAACACCTACGAAGACTCGGAGCACTTCGGCGGTGGCAGCCCGCACCCGAACGCACCGCTGTTCCTGGTCAGCCACCGGCCCGCGCCGGACCTGACCGAGCGGCAGACGCTCGTCGACAACGTCGAAGACGCGATCGCGGCGGCCCGCGAGGCGGCCGGCGGCAAGGATGTCGGCCTGATGGGCGGCGGTGTCCTGGCCTCTGCGCTGCAGGCCGGCCTCGTCGACGAAATCGTCCTCCACCAGGTCCCCGTGCTGCTCGGCGCCGGCCGGTCGTTCTTCCAGGAGCTGCCCGCGCACGTGCGGCTGAGCCTGGTCGAGGCCGTGGCCGCGCCCGGCGTCACCCACCTCCACTACACCGTCGCCTGAACCCCGACCACCACAAGGAGCCGACCATGCTCGACGCCGACGTCCGCCGCATCCTCGCCACCACCGCGATCGGTCACCTCGCGACCGTCCTGCCCGACGGCGCGCCCCACTCGGTCCCGGTCTGGGTCGACCCGGAAGGCGACCGCATCGCCATCCTGACCGGCCCGGACTCCCGCAAGGCTCGCAACCTGCGCCGCGACCCGCGGGTCGCGCTTTCCCTGACCCCGCCGGACAACCCGTTCGAGCCGGTGATCATCCGCGGCCGGGTGGCCGAGTGGATCGAGGGCGATGCGGCGTGGGAGATCGTGGACCGGATCGCGACGAAGTACATCGGGGGTCCGTACTCGCGGGAGCAGGAGCGGGTGGTGGCGCTGATCGAGGTCGAGCGGCAGAGCGTGGGAATGGGCTGAGGGTCAGTCCGGCTTCACCCCCAGCAGGGTCAGGAACGTGCGGAACCCGGCCGACATGTCGACCTCGTCCGGGTCCAGGAGCCACTGCAGCTGGAGGCCGTCCAGGAGGGCGATGGCCAAGGGGGCCAGCTGTTCCGGCGTCGTTCCCGGCGGCAGCTCGTCGCGGTGGCGCTCCAGCATCTGCGCCATGCCGGCGCGCACCCGCGTGTAGCGGTCCTGGAAGTACTTGCGGGCCGGGTGGTCTTCCGTGACGCTGTCCGCCGACAGCACCGTGTACGTCTGGACGATGCCCGGGCGCGTGGCGTTGTAGTCGACCAGTTCGGCCAGCTGGTTCACCGTCATCGCCGACGGGTCGCCCGCGCGGGCGTGGCCGAAGTGCAGCAGGTCCCACTCGTCGCGGGTCTCCAGCACGGCCGCCAGCAGGTCCTCCTTCGTGGGGAAGTAGTGCATCAGCCCTTGCTGCGTCAGCCCGACGCGCTCGGCGACCGCGGCGAGGGACGTGCCTCGGTAGCCGCGCTCGGCGATCACCTCGAACGCCGCGCGGACGATGCTGGCTCGGCGGTCGGCGCCCCTGGCCCGGGTCATGATCCCGAGCCTACGGGACAAAGCGTCACGGAAGCATAACGTTCACTACTCGACGCCAGGTAGGGTGACAGCAGGACCGATCGCGGAGGATGCGCATGAGCTTCGACGTCGAGGCGCTGCTGGCCGAACTCGACCTGGACGCCAAGGCGAGCCTGCTCGCCGGCCAGGACGTCTGGTCCCTGCCCGCGCTGCCGGGGATCGGGCTGGCGTCGCTGGTGCTCTCCGACGGCCCGGTCGGCGTCCGCGGGACGCGCTGGAGCCCGGACGATCCCTCCGTCACTCTGCCCAGCCCCACCGCGCTCGCCGCGAGCTGGGACCCGCGCCTGGCGGTCGAGACCGGCCGCCTGCTCGCGCAGGAAGCCCGGCGCAAGGGCGTGCACGTGCTGCTCGCCCCGACGGTCAACCTCCACCGCTCGCCGCTGGGCGGCCGGCACTTCGAGTGCTACTCCGAAGACCCCCTCCTCACCGGGATGATCGGCGCCGGCTACGTCACCGGCGTTCAGGACGGCGGGGTCGCCGTCACGGTCAAGCACTTCGTCGCCAACGACTTCGAGACCGAACGCTTCACCGCCGACGTCCGCGTCACCGAACGCGCTCTGCGCGAGCTCTACCTCGCGCCGTTCGAACTCATCGTCCGGCGCGCGAAGCCGTGGGGGATCATGGCCGCCTACAACGGTGTCAACGGGACCACGATGACCCAGCACGCAGAACTCCTCAACGGCGTGCTGCGCGGCGAATGGGGCTTCGACGGCTTCGTCGTCTCCGACTGGCTGGCCGCGCGCGACACCGTCGCCTCCGCCAACGGCGGCCTCGACGTGGCCATGCCCGGCCCCCGCACGGTGTTCGGCGCCCGGCTCGCCGAAGCCGTCCGCGGCGGCGAAGTCGACGAAGCCGTCGTCGACGCCATGGTGCGCCGCGTGCTCCTGCTGGCCCACCGGACCGGCGCGCTCGGCGGGGACCCCGCGCCCGAGGAGTCCGATGTGGACGGCGACGCGATCGCGCGCGAGGTCGCGCACCGGTCGTTCGTGCTGCTCCGCAACGAAACCGGCGTGCTGCCCCTGCGGGAGCCGCAGAGCATCGCGCTCATCGGCGCGCTCGCCGCGGACCCGAAGATCCTGGGTGGTGGCAGCGCCACCGTGTTCCCCGACCACGTCGTCTCCCCTCTCGACGGCCTGAAAGCGGCCGTTCCCGAAGGCACCGAGCTCGTCTACGCCCCCGGTGCCGATCCGCGGACGACGTTACCGACCGCCACCGACAATTTCCGGATCCGCGCGACCGCCCGCGCCGCCGACGGCACCGAACTCGCGCAATTCCCCTTGCGCAAAGCCAGGATCGACTGGATCGGCGAACTGCCGGCCGGCCTCGACGTCGGCACGCTCGCCTCGGTCGAGATCGCCGGCACGTTCCTCCCGGACGCGGGCGGCACGCACACCTTCGGCATCACCGGTCCCGGTGACCTCCGCCTCACCGTCGCCGGCCAGACCGTCTTCGACGGCGTGAACCTGCCGGAGGGCGGCGACATCTTCACGTCGATCATGCAGGTCCACGAGCAGCGCCGGGAGGTCGAGCTGACCGCGGGCGAACCGGTCGACGTCAGCCTGACTTACTGGATCCCGTCGGAGATGGCGGAGTTCGCGAGGGGCACCTTCGCCTGGGTCACCTTCGCGCTCGGTCACCGCGGCCCGGTCCTCGACCCCGACGCGAGCCTGGAAGAAGCCGTGGCCCTCGCGGCGAAGTCGGAGGTCGCCGTCGTCGTGGTCGGCACGACCGCCGAAGTCGAGAGCGAAGGCTTCGACCGGACTTCCCTCGCCCTGCCCGGCCGTCAGGACGAGCTCGTCGCACGGGTCGCCGAGGCGAATCGCAACACCGTCGTGGTCGTCAACGCCGGCTCCCCGGTCGAGATGCCGTGGCGTGACGACGTCGCCGCGGTGCTGCTCACCTGGTTCCCCGGCCAGGCCGGCGGCGACGCGCTCGCCGACGTCCTCTTCGGCCGCGAAGAGCCCGGCGGCCGCCTGCCGACGACCTGGCCGGCGAAGCTCGAAGACGCGCCGGTCACCGACGTGACGCCGGAGCAAGGCGTGCTCGAGTACGGCGAAGGCGTGTACATCGGTTACGGCGCTTGGGCCCGCACCGATCGGCAACCCGCGTACTGGTTCGGCCAAGGCCAGGGCTACACGACGTGGGAATACGAAGAAATCGACGCCTACCCGGACGAGGAAGGCGGCGCGCGGGTCCGGGTCCGCGTCCGCAACACGGGTACGCGCACGGGGCGCGAAGTCGTCCAGCTCTACCTCGTCCCGACCGAGCGCGGCGACCGGCCGCACCGCTGGCTGGCCGGGTTCGCGAGCGTCGAAGCCCGGCCCGGGGCGACCGTGGAGGCCGACATCGCCATCACGGCGAGGTCGGCCGAGGTCTGGCGCGAAGGCTGGCAGCACATCGCGGGCGAGTACGTCGTGGAGGCGTCGCACTCCTACGCCGAACCGCGGCTGAGCACGCGCGTGGTGCTCCAGAAAATCCGTTGATCTCCGCGGCCGGGACCGGCTAGGGTCGCCGACGCACCCTCGACCAGGCGAAAGGAGGTGGGACCGATGATCACGCAACCGATCACGCGCTCCCACCCGGCCACGAGGGTGCCGGCTGTCTGACCGGGAGCGCGTCCTCCCGGAAGGATTTCCATGACCGAACTGGTCGTGCGCCCGCTCGAAGCGGGCGAAGAAGCACTGTTCACCTCCCTGCCCGACCGCGGTCTCGTCGGCCGCAAGCTGCTCGGCGACGACTTCGCCGAGATGGCGAGGCGGGGCGAATACCCGCCTGAGCGGGTCTGGGTCGCGCTGCGCGACGACGTCGTCGTGGCCCGCGCCGCTTGGTGGGCCAAGTCCCGTGAAGACGACCCGGTCGCCCTCGACTGGTTCGACTTCACCGACTCCGACGCGGCCGTCCGCCTGCTGAAAACCGCGCCGCTGCACGCCGAATACGCGCTCCACACGCCGCCGGCGTGGCGGGACGACCCGGAGGTCGCGGCCGAGGTCGACCGCCGGGTCGAAGCGGCGGAGAAGGCGGGCTACCGCAAGCTCGTCGAGCGCTACCGCTTCCGCTGGACGCCGGAAAACGGCCTGCCGGAGAAGACCGGCCGGCTCGAGTTCCGGCCGGAGCCGGACGACGACGTCGTCCTCGAGGTCTTCAAGCGGGTGCACGTCGGCAGCCTCGACGCGCACGTGCGGAAGACCGTCGAAGAGCACGGCATCGACGCGGCCGCGCAGGAGGACCTCGAGATCATGAAGTGGATGCCGGGGCCGCGGGACTGGTGGCGGCTGGCGTACACGCCCGCGGGCGAACTGGTCGGTCTCGTCCTGCCGAGCCGCAACGTCTACGACCCGGTGGTCGGCTACGTCGCCGTGGTGCCGGAGCAGCGGGGCCACGGCTACGCCTACGACATGGTGGTCGAGGCGACGCACGACCTCGTCGGGTACGGCGCGGACCGGATCGTCGCGGGCACCGACGTCGGCAACGTGCCGATGGCGAAGACGTTCGCGAAGGCGGGCTACCCGGTGGCGCAGCACCGCATCGACTTCGTGTGACCCGTCGTGAGTGGCAAGGCGGGGGTGAAACCCCCCAGCCACACACCAGCCGGGGGGGTAACAAAGCGA
>NZ_JBSGJD010000187.1:0-20152 GCF_053605405.1 Amycolatopsis sp. NPDC003861 | reverse complement strand
GCGTTCGGTGCGTTGGACGCACCGAACGCCACATTGGGGCGTTTGGGTGGGGACTAGCTCACCGCGGTGATCTGCACCAGCGAGGTGCCGACCGTGACGCCCGTGTCGGTCTGCACGGTCAGCTGACCGCGCAGGGTCCGGCCCGCGGCCGGGGCACTCGCGGCCGTCACCGTCGCCGGCACGGTCCACGAGCTGCCCGACGCGCGCAGGGCGTTGGCGTCGCTCACCGCGACCGACCCGAACGCCGGATTGGTGAACACGTCGAGGTAGTCGTACTCCGTGGTGCCGGCCGGCACCGCGTAGCCGTCGACCAGCGCGAGCCAGACACCCGCCGCCGGGTTGGGCACGGTCACCGACTCCTCGGAGTCACCGTCCGCGCTCACCGCCGCCTGCACGCAGGAGCCGGTCGTGCAGTTGTACAGCACCAGGTCGAGGTCGGCGCCGACGTCGGACGTCTTGCCGATCGTGACGGTCAGCGACTGCGAGCCGGCCGTCACCGGGATCTGGTACTGCTGCTGCGCGCCTTCGGCGATCGACGGCCGCTGCGTCTTCGCGCTGCCCAGCGTCGCTCCGGTCAGCTTGCCGGTGAACGCGCCGAGCGTGTTCTGCACGGTGTAGGACCGCGCGATCGGCGTGCCCACCGTGGCCGAGGCGATGGTGTCCGGGTTCGGCGAGACCGCCGTGCCCAGCACCGAAGCCGACAGCTTGTACGGCGCTTCGGCCACATCGGACGTCCGGCGCGCTTCGACGACGATCTCCCACACGCCCGGGAGCGGGTTGGCGATCGTCCGGCTGGTCGGCGTGCCGCCGGCGCAGCCCGCACCCGCGTCGGGCAGGTAGCACGCGGTCGTCGCGGTGCTGGCCTCGGCCGGGACGCCGGTCGGGTCGTACCGCAGGAACCGCACCTGGCCCTTGCCGGGGGCGCCGGCGCCGGCGTCCAGGTCCACCTTCAGCGCGCTGGCGCCCTGCGGCACCCGCACGAAGTAGCTGGTCGCCTGGTTGCGGGCGGCCTTGCCCGTGTTGTCGACCTGGAAACCCTTGCCGGCGACGAACTCCTGCGGCGCGAAGACCGTGTTCAGGGTCTGTACGTCGATGCCGATCGTGAGCGGGTTGTCCAGGTAGAGCAGCGCCGAGTGGACCCCGGTGCCCTTCGGGTTCACGTTCACCTTGAACGAAACCGGCGCGTTCAGCGGCAGGACCACCGTCGAACCGGAGGAGAACGTGCCGTCGTTGCCGACCCACCGCACGAAGTACGGCACCGGGTGCGCCGAGCCCGTGGTGCGGGTGATCGTGTACGTCCGGGTGTAGGCCTTGCCCGCGGTCACGCCCTCGCGGTCGTGGATGCCCACGCCCGTGTTCGGCTTGGCCAGCAGGCCCGACAGCGCGGTGTGCACCTCGACCGACGTCGAAACCGCGTCCGGCTTCGGGTTGAGCGACAGCGCGACGAACGCGGCCGGGACGTTGAACAGGCCCGCGCCCTGGGCGTACGCGCCGATGCCCGGCACGAACCGCGCGGTCGACTTGATCGCCGCGCGCAGCTGCGCCACCGGCGGCCGCTGGCCGTTGTGCGTCGCCTTGTACGCGCTCACCAGCAGAGCCGCCGCGCCGGTCGCCTGCGGCGCCGCCATCGACGTGCCCTGCAGCATCGCGTAGCCGGCGGGCAGGGCGTAGGTGCCGGGAACCGGGGTCGGTTCCAGCCACCGCGGGACGGTGGCGATGGCCGCGCCGGGCGCGATGATGTCCGGCTTGAAGCCGCCGTCCTCCCGCGGGCCGCGCGAGGAGAACGGGTGCATCGACTCGGGGTTCTTGGTGACCGAGCCGTAGTTCGACAGCCAGGTCTCCTTGGTGATGTACGAGCCGACCGAGATCGCGTCCGTGGCCACCGACGGGTCTCCGACCGTGTTCGCCCCGGCGCCGCTGTTGCCGGCCGAGATGAAGATCTGGACGTTGTACTCGGCGATCGTGCGGTTGTAGAGCTCCGCACGGGCGTTGTTGCCGTCGTTGAGGGCCGGCAGGCCGCCGATCGAGATGTTGATGACGTCGGCGCCGTGGCCGGCCGCATAGACGACGCCGTCGATCAGGCCGGACGACGTGCAGCCGGCGCTGGTGAGGCACACCTTGACGGCCAGCACCTTCGCACCCGGGGCGGCGCCGTCCATCTTGCCGCCGAACAGGTCGTTGCCGGCGGCGATGCCGGCGACGTGCGAACCGTGCTCCGCACCGGCGATGCCGATGCCGACGAAGCCCGGCTTGTCGGTCTGGACCACGAAGGCCATTCGCTCGGCGATGTCGGTCGCCGGGTTGTCGGTGCCGAAGAAGCCGACGTCGTACTTCTTGTTGTAGTCGGTCATCGGCTTCTCGTCGGTGAAGTCGCCGTTGCCGTTGAGGTCGACCCGGACCTCCTTGGTGGCGGGGTCGAGCAGCACGCCCCAGGAGTCGGCGCGGTCGCCGTCGCGGTTGACGTCACCGCCGGTCTCGCTGTCCGCGGCGCCCAGGTCGCCGGCGGTCTCGCCGAAGAGGCCGAAGGTGTACGGGCCACCGGTCGCCGGGGCCGTCCAGGTGCGGCCGTTCGAGGTGAACGTGCCGGTGTAGGTCGCGGTGGACTGCTTGACCCAGGTGCCGTCACCGGAGTTGGTGGCGTTGGCGTTGTACCAGTCGACGATCTTGCGTTCGCCGTGGCTGGTGGTGGCCAGCGCGGGGGAGTCGAGGTCGACGCCGGAGTCGAGCACCGCGACCGTGGTGTCCTTGCCGTCCCAGCTGGGCAGGACCTGGCCGAACTGCGCCGCGTAGGTGTCCCCGGTCGGCAGGTACGGGTTGACGCGCGGGGTGTTCTTGCCCGGCGCCGGCTGCGGCAGCGGGGTGGTCGCGCCGTCGGGCTTCGGGTCGTCGCGCACGATGAGCCCGTCGACGTCGACGGCGTTGACCGACTTGAGCTTCGCGGCCTTCTCCGCCTTGGCCGGCGGGATGCTGACCTTGACGTAGTCGAGCTTCGTGTCGGTGGACTGGACGACGCCGCCGAGGGCCTTGAGCTCGTTCACCGCGGCGCCGGTCTGGCCCTTTTCCGCCGCGATCAGCAGCGTGACGTCGGGCTTCCCGGCCTTCTCGGCTTCGGCGACGAGCGCGCGGTCGTGCTCGTCGAGGGTCTTGCCGTCGGCCGCGCCGCTGGTGGGCGGGGCCTGCTGGGCGGAGGCCACCGGGACGGCGACGCCGAGGACGGAGGCGCCGAGTGCGGTGGCGAGGACGGTGATCCCGGCCCGCCGTCTCCAGCGCGATCTGTGCTGTGTCACTGAAACGACCCTTCGTGAAGAGATGCGTACCGAGCAGTACACAGGGTGGGATCTTCGTCAGCAATCAGACAGTTAGCCCATAGACCGCAATTGGTTGCGAGCCAAATGGAGTAATCGACTGCCCGGTTAGGCGGTCACGGAAACGCTTGCCGAACGGCCAGATTTCGCCATTGCTACACGCGCATATAGCGAGCTATATTCTCGTGTAGTCGACTACACGCACGTATAGGACCACGATGAACGACCTCACCGCACGGGCCCGCATCCGCGACGCCGCCATCAAGCTCTTCACCGAGCGCGGCATGGAGAAGACGTCGATCCTGGACATCGCCGAGGAAGCCGGCGTCTCCGGTGGCCTGATCCGCCACCACTTCGGCTCCAAGGACGGCCTGCGCGAAGCGTGCGACACCTACGTCTTCGACGAACTGATGAAGTTCAAGGAGGAGGCGCTCACCAAGGGGGAGGCGGATCCGGGCTTCGTCCCGACGTTCGACCCGCGCCAGCTGCTCTTCCGCCGGTACCTGGGCCGCGCGATGATCGACGGCTCCGCGGCCGCCGCCGCCCAGTTCACCGAGATCGTCGACGGCACCGAGCGCTGGTTCCGCGAGCAGGGCCTCGGCCTGCCGGACCCGCGTGCCTGCGCGGCCGCCCTGGCCGCCATGACCGGCGGGATGATGATCCTGCAGGACCACGTCGCCCGCGCGCTCGGCGAGGAACCCGGTACCCACGAAGCGATGCTGCGCATGTCGCTGGCCGCCGGGTACCTGTTCACCCACCCGCTCGCCGCCCCCGAAGCCCTGAAGAAGGCCAGTGAATCGCTGGCCGCGTACCGACGGAAGGAATGACGATGGCCGACGCGATCACCGCCGACGGCCTCACCAAGGCGTTCGGCCGGACGAAAGCCCTCGACGGGCTCGACCTGACCGTCCACACCGGCGAGGTGCACGGCTTCCTCGGGCCCAACGGCGCCGGCAAGACCACCACGATCCGCGTGCTGCTCGGGCTGATGCGCGCCGACGGCGGCCGCGCCACCCTGCTCGGCGGCGACCCCTGGACCGACGCCACCGAGCTGCACCGGCGGCTCGCCTACGTCCCGGGCGACGTCACGCTCTGGCCCAACCTCACCGGCGGCGAGGTGATCGACCTGCTCGGCCGGCTGCGCGGCGGCCTCGACACCGCTCGCCGCGCCGAGCTGGTCGAGCGGTTCGACCTCGACCCGCGCAAGAAGGGCCGGACCTACTCGAAGGGCAACCGGCAGAAGGTCGCGCTCGTCGCCGCGCTGGCGTCCGATGTGGAGCTGCTGGTCCTCGACGAACCGACGTCCGGGCTCGACCCGCTGATGGAGGAAGTGTTCCGGGAGGTCGTCGCGGAAGAACGCGAACGCGGCGACCGGACGGTGCTGCTGTCTTCGCACATCCTCTCCGAGGTCGAGGCGCTGTGCGACCGGGTCACGATCGTCCGGGCCGGCCGCACGGTCGAGTCGGGCACCCTGGACGAGCTGCGGCACCTGGGCCGGATCACCATCGACGCCTCGCTCGCGCGGGTCCCCGAGGACCTGGGGTCGCTGCCGGGCGTGCACGACCTGAGCTCGTACGGCTCGCACGTCCACCTGTCGGTGGACCAGACGGCGCTGGACGACGTCATGCGGCACCTCGCCGGGGCCGGGCTGCGGAGCCTGGTGAGCCGCCCGCCGACGCTCGAAGAACTGTTCCTGCGCCACTACCGCCACGACGAGCCGGTCGGAGCGGCGCGATGAGGGGCACCGGGGCGCTGCTGCGGCTGGTGCTGCGCCGCGACCGGCTGCTCATGCCGTTGTGGATCGCCGGTCTCGCGCTCGCGCCGGTCGGCTACCTGTCGTCGATCAAGGCGGCGTACCCGGATGCCGCGGCACGGCAGCACTTCTTCGACCTCAACGCCTCGAGCGCGACCTTCGTCGTGCGCAACGGCCCGCTGTACGGCTCCTCGCCGGGGAACCTGCTGGCCTGGCAGTGCGGGTTCGTGCCGGTGGTCGTGGGCCTGATCGCGCTGCTCACCGTGGTCCGGCACACCCGGACCGAGGAGGAGGCGGGACGTCGTGAGCTCACCGGCGCCACCGTCGTCGGCCGGCACGCGGGGCTGGCCGCCGCGGTGCTCGCCACCTGCGGTGCGTGCCTGGCGTTCGGCCTGCTGACCGCGTTCGGCGTCGCCGCACAGGGCGTTCCGTTCGCCGGCGCGCTCGCGCTGGGGCTCGGGTTTTCCCTGGCAGGCTGGGTGTTCGCCGGTGTCGGCGCCGTCGCGGCCCAGCTCACCTGGGGCGCGAGCGGGGCGCGGGGCATCGGGATCGGGGCGCTGGTGCTGGCGTTCCTGCTGCGCGCGGCCGGGGACAGCAGCGGCTCGGCGGGCTGGCTCGCGTGGCTGTCGCCGATCGGCTGGGCGCACCGGCTGCGGCCGTTCGCGGGGGAACAGTGGTGGGTGCTCGCGCTGGGCGTCGCCGCGACGGCGTTGTTCGTGGTGGCGGCCGTGGCGTTGTCCGGCCGTCGCGACCTCGGCGCGGCGCTGCTGCCCGCGCGGCTCGGGCGTTCCGAGGCGAAGGCGTCCCTGCGCTCGCCGCTGGCCCTGGCGTGGCGGCTGCAGCGCGGGTCGCTGCTGGTCTGGACCGTCTGCCTCGGGCTCGTCGGGTTGCTGATGGGCGGGGTCGCGCAGAACGTCGCGGACCTGATGCGGGACAACCGGGCGGTCGCCGACGTGTTCTCGCGCATGGGCGGCGGTGGCGCGGTGCTGGACGCGTACCTGGCCGGGACGATGACGCTGTTCGGCCTGGCGGCGGCGGGTCACGCGGTGCAGGCGACGCTGAAGCTGCGTGCGGAAGAGGCGGCGGGCCGGGCGGAACCGGTCCTGGCGACGGCGGTCGGGCGCGTCGGCTGGGCCCTGGCCCACCTCGCGTTCGCGTTCCTCGGGCCGGCGTTCGTGCTGGTGGTCACGGGCTGGACGACGGGACTGGCGTACGGGAGCGGTTTCGGGCTGGTCCCGGCGGCCCTGGCCCAGCTGCCCGCGGTCTGGGTCCTGACCGGACTGGCGGCGTTGCTGATCGGCTTCCTGCCCCGGTTCGCGGCGGTGGCCTGGGGACTGCTGGCGGCGTTCCTGTTGCTGTCGCTGGTGGGGACCGCGTTGCAGTGGCGTTCAGTGGTGCTGGGGATTTCGCCGTTCCAGCACTTGGCGAGGCTGCCGGGCGGGGCGTTCTCGCTCGCACCGGCGCTTTGGCTGGCGGCGATCGCGGTGGCGGCGGGCGCGGGCGGGCTGTTCGCGTTGCGGCGGCGGGACGTGCCGGTGGGCTGAACCGGGCTTTTGGCGGCAACCGAGGGAGTCGAACCCTGCGCGGCTTGTGAAGGCGGCGCTCCTGGACCGGCCCTGACCCTTCGGCGGGCGACGGCTGCCATCTGTTCCAACGCTAGGGGAATACCCGGTTGTTCCGCATCTCAAGCCGTGCTTCACCCGGACGGGTCCGGCTGGCAAGGTGGTCCGCATGGACGATCTCCTGCTGCGCCGCGTCCGGCCCGGCCTCGGCGGCGACCTCGCCGACGTCCGGGTGACCGACGGCCGGATCACGTCGATCACCGAGCCGGGTTCCACCGGGTTCGCCGCGCGGGTGGTCGACGGGCACGGCGGGACGCTGCTGCCGGGGCTGGTCGACGCGCACGTCCACGTGGTGCAGTGGGCGACGTTCCGGCGTCGCATCCCCCTCGACGCGGCGCGCTCGGCGGGGGAGGCGATCGAGCTGCTGCTCGCGCACCTGCTGGCGACCCCGGCACCGCAGACGGAACTCGTCGTGGGCGCCGGTTTCCGCGACGGGCTCTGGCCGGACAAGCCGCACAAGGACCTGCTGCAGCGCGCGTTGCCCGGGCGCGCGGTCGCGTTGTTCAGCGCCGACCTGCACACGCTGTGGCTGAGCCCGGCGGCGCTGAAGCTCATCGGCCGCGAGCACCCGACGGGCGTCCTGCTGGAGGGCGACTGCATGAGCGCCACGGCCCAGCTCCCGACGGCGGCGATCGACGTCCAGGACCGGTGGGTGGCGGAAGCGGTGGCTGCGGCGGCCGCGCGGGGCGTGACGCAGATCGCCGACTACGAGTACGCGGACACCGTGGCGGACTGGACCCGCCGCGGTACCCCGGCGGCCCGGATCTCGTGCGTCATCGCGAAACACCTCCTGGACCAGACCATCGAGCGCGGCCACCGCACCGGCGACGTCCTCCCGGACTCCGGCGGGCGGCTGACGGTCGGGCCGTTCAAGCTGTTCGTGGACGGTTCCCTCAACACGCGCACGGCCTACTGTCACGACCCGTACCCCGGCGTGGATTCACCGGGCTCGCTGGAACTGCCGCCGGACGAACTGATCCCGTTGCTGCAGCGGGCGTTCGACCACGGGCTGCTCCCGGCGGTGCACGCCATCGGCGACCGGGCGAACACGATCGCGCTGGACGCGTTCGAGGCGGTCGGCTGCCCGGGCCGCATCGAACACGCCCAGCTGCTCTCCCCGTCCGACGTTCCCCGGTTCGCGGCCCTGGGCGTGATCGCGGCGGTCCAGCCGGCGCACCAGCCGGACGACCGCGACGTCGCCGACCGCCACTGGCACGGGCGCACCGAGCGGGCGTTCCCGTACCGGTCGCTGCTGGAGTCGGGCGCCCGCCTGGAGTTCGGCTCGGACGCCCCGGTGGCGCCCCTGGACCCCTGGGACGGCATCGCCTCGGCGATCTCCCGCACGGACGACGACCGCCCGCCGTGGCACCCGGAGCAGGCGATCCCGTTCGCCGACGCCCTGGCGGCGTCCTCCGGCGGCCGTCGCGGAGTGGCGGTGGGCGACCTCGCGGACCTGATGGTGACGGCCACCGACCCGGCGACGCTGTCCCCGGCGGACCTGCGTGCCCTCCCGGTGACGGCGACGGTCGTCGACGGGCACGTCACGTACCAGGTCTGAAGTCGGCCTCGGCGTGCGCGTGCAGGATCCGGCTACCCTCCGACGCGGGGCCCCGCGGAGCCGATGAAGGTCTGCCAGGGGGTGACCTGGTCGATGTGCACGACGGCGTCGAACGCGGCGAGCGGGTTCACCAGTTGCTTGTACGGGCCCTGCCGGGTGCCGTCGATCTCGGCGAAGCGGCGGGCCACCTCGCCCTCGCCGGGGACTCGGCGCAGGTCGAGCAGGGCGAGCGGCGCCCCGGCACTGGAGAGCAGGACGTCCAGGTCGTTCGGGTCGGCGCCGGGGGCGACGTCCTCGTAGAACACCTCGGTGTGGCCGGGCGGCCCGTCGGGCAGCGGCCGGTGGCCGAACACGCGGCCGCCGTTGCAGGTGGTGGCGATGACCACCATCCGGTCGCCGAGCGAGCGGGCCAGGTGCTGGCCGAGCATCACCTGTTCTTCGTTGATGATCGGCGGGACGCGGTACGGCCAGCGCTGCAGGTGCCCGTTCGCCGCCCCGACGACGACCCGGTCCTCCCGCGCGAGGATCCACTCGACGTTGTCGGCCATCGCCGCGTCCCGGACGTTGGCGCCCCGGTAGGTGCGCTCCGGCGCGGCGGCCATGTTCGCCAGGAACGCGTCGGCGTACCGGGCGTTGACCGCGCACTGCAACGCGATGTCGGCCCGGGCTGCGTCCACAGTGGAGTAAGGGACGCGCAGGGCGCGGAGGCGTTCGGTCAGCTCGCCGATCCGGGCGGTCAGCTCGTGGCGGTGGGCGGTGGGCGGTGCCGAGGGCCAGGTAGGCCTGGATCGCCGGCGCGGCCCAGGCCAGCCCAGTCCGGTCGGCCGGCAGGTAGTCGAACAGCGGCAGCAGGTTCTTGCGGGCCGCCGCGGCGTAGTCCGGGTCGGCTTCGTCCAGGAAGGCCAAGGCGGCGGTGACCCCGGGCCGGGCGGACGCGCTGGAGTCCGGGATGTCCATGCCGTAGAAGCGGATCTTGCGGTCGTGGGTGCGGTTGTGCTCGCGCAGCCACCGCAGCTGGTCGCGCATCTCCGCGCACTTGCCCAGGTGGTAGGTGATCCCGGTGTGCAGGAGCCGGTCCAGGTCGCCGTCGCCGCCGAGCACCCAGTCGTGCACCGCCCAGCCTTCGGGGAAACCGGACTCCAGCGCGAACCCGGTGAACCCCAGTTCCTCGGCCAGGAACCGGGTGACCAGGTGGCGGAGCTGGTAGAACTCGTGCACCCGGTGCGTGCTCTCGCCGATGGCGACGACCCGGGCGTCGCCGACGATGTCGCGCAACGGCTCGAGCCCGGCGTAGCCCGTCTCCGGCTCGAGCGTCCGCAGGCGCACGATGTTCTCCCGGAGCCACCCGGTGATGTCGACGTCCATTCACCCGTCCTTTTCGTCTTCGCCCGCGGCGCGGGCCTTGCGCAAGTAGTCCACGACTTCGGCGGCCTCGCCCGGCCCGGACCAGCCGAGGCGCTCGTCGAGCTCCCGGCCGAGCCCGGCGCGGTTGTCCTCCCACAGCGCCGTGGTCGCCGCCTCGAACGAGCGGTCACCGGGGTGGAACGCGGCCGCGGTCTCCCGCCAGCGGGCGACCAGGTCCTGCACGGCCGGGTCGTCGACGGGCGTCCCGTCGAGCAGGTGCTGCCGAAGCCGGCCGAACACCGCGAGCCATTCGGTCTTCAACGTCTCGATCGCGCCGCTGCCCAGCTGCGCGGCGCGTCCGGTGATCGTCGCGAGCTGGGCGGCGGACAGGTAGCGGCCGGCGTCGACGGACATCGGTTCCAGGGCGGCGAGGAACTGGTCCGGGCCCGGCATGGTGTCCTCGGCCAGCCGGGCGAGCAGGCCCCGGAGCCGCTGGGCCGACTCCTCGATGCGCGTGGCCCGGGCCTCCAGGCCGGCGAGCTGCGCGGTCAGCAGGCCACGCAGCCCGCCGGGGTCGTCCGTCGCGTCCCGCAGGACGACGGCCACCTCGTCGAGGGAGAGCCCCAGCCCGCACAGGGTCCGGACCCGGTAGAGCCGGCGCACGTCCGCCTCGAGGTACCGCCGGTGCCCGGCCGGTGTTCGTTCGCCGGGGGAGACCAGGCCGATCCGGTCGTAGTGGTGCAACGTGCGGACCGTGACGCCGCTGGCCTTCGCCAGCTCGCCGATGCTCCACCTGCGTTCGCTCACCCCTCGACCGTAAAACCTGACGCGACGTCAGGTTCAAGGCTTTCCGGGGGTTGATTTGTCCACCGGACAACGGAAAAGATCCCACCGTGCATGTGACAACGTTGTCAGGAGGACACGGATGAGAGCGCGGACACGCGTCCTGGCCACTTTCCTCGCCGGGGCCACCACCATGGCCCTCGCGACCCCCGCCCAGGCGGGCGTGCGGTTCGCCGACGACCCCACCACGCTCGTCGACACCTCGATCGGCAACAACGGGGACGGCACCACCTTCCCGGGCGCCACCACCCCCTTCGGGATGGTGCAGCTGTCCCCGGACACGCAGCTCAAGAAGTACGCGTCCTACGACTACGCGCAGGACACCACGCTCGGCTTCAGCCACACCCACCTCTCCGGCGTCGGCTGCCAGACGATGGGCAACTTCCGGTTCATGCCCACCACCGGCGCCGTCACCAGCAGCGACCCGGCGAAGTACGGCGCGAAGTTCAGCCACGCCGACGAGACCCGGCAGCCGGGGTACTACGGCGTCAAGCTCGCCGACGGCATCGGCGCCGAGCTGACCGCGACCCAGCGCACGGGCCAGCACCGCTACACCTTCCCCGCCGGGGCGACCAGCGAAAACGTCCTCATCGAGGTCGGCGAGAGCAACGGTTACACCTACGCCGGCGACGTCCACGTCGTCGGGGACGACACCGTCGAGGGCTGGCTGCAGGGCGGCAACTTCTGCTGGGAGACGCAGAAGGAGCGGTACAAGATCTTCTTCAGCGCCAAGTTCGACCGCACGTTCACCAGCTTCGGCACCTGGACCGACGGCAAGCTGACGCCGAACCAGCGGGACGCGAAGCTCGGCAGCCAGCGCACCGGCGCCTGGCTCACCTTCGGCACCGAGAAGAACCAGGTCGGCGCCTCGGTCGGGCTGTCCTACACCTCGATCGACGGCGCCCGGCTCAACCGCGGCGCCGAGCAGCCCAAGTCGTTCGACAAGGCGCGGAAAGCCGCCCACGACACGTGGGAAGCCGAGCTCGACCGGATGCGCGTCGCCGGCGGGACGACCGCCGACCAGCGCACGTACTACAGCGCGCTGTACCGGTCGCTGCTGCACCCGTCCGTCGGGTCCGATGTGGACGGTTCGTACCGCGGCTTCGACGACCGGGTCCACCGCAGCCGCGACACCTACTACCAGATGTTCTCGCTGTGGGACACCTACCGGTCGCAGAACCAGCTGGTGGCGCTGCTGCACCCGGACAAGGCGGCGGACATGACCAAGTCCGTCCTCAAGGTCTACCAGGACGGCGGCTGGGTGCCACGCTGGGCGCTGGCCGGCGGCGAGACGAACGTGATGAGCGGCGACCCCGTCACGCCGTGGGTGGTCGACAACTACCGCCGCGGGCTCCTCGACGACAAGACCGCGCGCCGGCTCTTCGACGCGTTGTGGCGCAACGCCAACGAAGTCCCAGCCGACCAGTCGATCTTCCGCGGCCGCGACGGCAATCCGACGTACGTGCAGAACGGCTGGATCGGCTACCAGGACCTGCCGGGCTACACCTACGGCGACACGCGCCAGGCCGGCTCGGCGACCCTCGAGTACGCCCTCGCCGACTGCGCGCTGTCGACCATGGCCGCCGGCCTGGGCTACCGCGACAAGGCGGCGACCCTTTCCGCGCGCTGCGGCAACTTCGCGAAGCTGTGGGACACCAGCGTCGAATCCCACGGGTTCACGGGCTTCCCGCGCACGCGCGCGGCGGACGGCACCGGCGTCGGCGACCCGGATCCCGCCCAGTCGACCGGCTTCCACGAGGGCACGCCGTGGCAGTACCAGTGGCTCGCCCAGCAGGACACGGCGAAGCTGTTCGCCCTGATGGGCGGCCCGGCCCAGGCGGAGAAGCGGCTCGACACGTTCTTCGACCTGCCGCTGCTGCTGACCGACCCGGCCAAGGCGGCCAAGGACTCCTGGGTCCACGGCGCGTACGACTACCACAACAACTTCGCGTTCAACCCGAACAACGAGCCGGACCTGCACGCACCCTGGATGTACAGCTGGACGGGGGCGCCGTGGAAGACGTCGGCGGTGCTGCGCGCGGCGCGGACGTTGTTCACGGACACGCCGTACGGCATGCCGGGCAACGACGACCTCGGCACCATCTCGTCGTGGCTCGTCTTCGGCATGGCGGGCGTTTTCGAGGCCCAGCCGGGTTCCGGGACGTACCTGCTGAGCACGCCGATGTTCGAGAAGGTGGAGATCCGGCCGGCCGGCGGCCGCAAGATCGAGATCTCGGCGCCCGGTGCTGCTGCCGGGAAGCTGCAGTACACAAAGGACGTCCGGATCGGGCACCGCGGGTACGAGCGGAGCTGGATCTCGCACGCGGACCTGTTGCGGGCGGGCAGGATCGAGTTCCGGCTCAGTGACACGCCGACGGCTTGGGGGACCGGCTCGGCGCCGCCCGCGATGTAGGGCGAACCACCCTTCGGTGCGTTGGTGTCCGCCGGAGCGGACAGTTTTACTGGACCCATGTTGAGGTGGCAGCAAGCGGAGGGGAAGCGCCACGCGCTCAACGGGCCGTTCCCTCCGCGTCCGGATGAACAGTTCGTGGCTCTGTGCGGGCAAGAAGTGACCGTGGCGGTGAAGGACGTGCCGCAGCTCGGTGGTCATTGGTTCGACCCGACCTGTGCGGAATGCGAGGCGGCGTGGCTGGCGCGGTGCTGAACGACGCCGACCGGGACCGGCGGTTGCTGGAACGCCTCCGCGACCTGCACGCGTCGCTCGTCCCCGATGTGGCGTGGCTGGCCAGGACGGTCGGAGAGGAGGCACCGCGCCCCGACATCCTGCGCGATCTCGGGGAGCGGCTCGCCGATCTCGGCGCGGACCTGATCACCCGGGCCGACGAGATCGACGCCGACGTCCGGGCCGGCCTCCCGGACGACGGCTGGCTCCCCGAAGCGGGCGCACGGCGGCGCGAAGTGGCCGTCGCCCACCAGGTCGGCCCGCACCCCCTCCGGTGCGGGCCGATCTACCTGGCCGTCTGCGGCGCGGCCTGCTACCCCTTCTACGGGACGGACCCGGCCGGCCGGACAGCCCGGCACGAACGGTGCGAAAAGTGCCTCAGCTCGTGAGCAACGCCGCCAAACGAGCCCGGTAGCGCTGGGCGCGTGGGTCCGGGAACCGCTCGAACAGCGCGAGCGCCTCCCTGCGGCCGGCTTCGGCTTCGAGCCGTTCGCCGGACTCGGCGAGTGCGGCACCGAGATGGTCGAGAGCCAGCGCGAGCAGCCAGGTTTCGTGCAGCTCGCGCAAGACCGAGGCGGCTCGGCGACAGAACCGCACGGACTCTTCGGGCCGCCCCATCGCCTGGTACGCCACGCCCGTGGCGTCCAGGGCCTCGGCCTCCCGCGCACGGTCACCGAGCTGCCGTTGGAGCGCTGCCGAGCGCTGGAACGTCTCGAGGGCCTCGGCGGGCTGCCCGAGATCGACCTGAACGCGTCCCTGTTCGAGCAGCCAGAATGCCTCCCGCGCCGGGTTCTCCTCGGCGCGCGCGATGGCTACCGCGGCTCGGATGTACCCGTTCGCCTGTACGGGCCGGCGCAACCCGCGGTTCGCCCGGCTGAGCCCCCGCAGCGTGTCGCCTTCGCCGCTGCGGACCCCGAGCCGTTGGAACCGGGTCAGCGTGGCCGTCAGCACCTGTTCCGCCTGCTCGAACGATTCCAGTTCGAGATCGACGTTGGCGGCGTTGTTGGCGGCGACGGCCAGCCAGTACGGCTCTCCGAGCGTGTCGGCGAGCATCGCCGCCCGGCCGAACAGGTCGCGAGCCGCAGGCAGGTCACGCGCACGCAGCAGCGCGAGCCCGAGTGCGTTGGCCGACTTCAGTTCGCCGTGTGCGTCACCGAGCTCGCGGCGCAAGCTCAGCGCCGCCGACTGCAGCTCGATTCCGTGCTGCCGGTCGAAGTGCTGGGTGTGCGCTTTGCCCAGGCTTTCCAGCACTTCCGCTTCCGCAGCGCGGTTCCCGAGCCGGCGGACGGCCCGCAGCGCGGTGGTGCTCGTCTCGATCCAGTCGTCGAAGTGGTTGTGGTCGGCGTAGATCGGGTACAGCGCGACCGGAAGCTGCCACGTGAGGTCGGGCTGGTCCAGGTCGTCGGCCGTGCGCACCGCGCGGACGAGCGTCTCGCGCTCTCGCCGGTACCAGGCGAGAGCGCTCGCCCGGTCGGCGAATTCCGGTGGGACGACCTCCGGGTCGAGAGCGGCCGGAGTCCACGGCAGCGCGCCGTTGCCGGCCCGCTCCCGCACGGCGAGAGCGCCGTGGAGGTACCACAGCAGCACCCGGCGTGCGGCGGTCAAGGCCGTGTCGGCGTCCTCTTCGGCGCGGACTTGGTCGCTCGCGTACATCCGGAGCAGGTCGTGGAACTCGTACCGATCGGCCCAAGGCTGCTCGAGCAGGTGCGCGCCGACCAGGCTGTCGAGGACGCGTCTGGTCCGCGCGGGGGACCGGCCGGTGAGCGCGGCCGCGGCGCCGAGCGAAAACGCCGTGCCGGGGTGCAGGCCGAGCAACCGGAACATCCGGCTCGCCTCGGCGGTCAGCGCGCGGTACGACCAAGCGAAAACGGTGCGGATCGCGTCGGACTCGTCGTCATCGTCGGCGGTCAGTTCGTCCCACAGCGCGGACTCGTCACGCAGCTCCGCGATGAGCTCCCGCAACGGCAGCCACGGCCGGTTGATCGCTCTCTCGGCGGCGATGCGCAGCGCCAGGGGAAGGCGTGCGCACAAGCCGGCCAGCTCGGCGATGTCCGCGGTGTCGTCCTGGTCGCGATGGCCGGATGTGATGCGCTGGATCAGTTCGGTCGCCTCGGCCTCCGTGAGAACCCGCAAGCTGAGCCGGTGGGCGCCGTCACGGGCCACGAGCCCGGTCAAGCTGCTCCGGCTCGTGACCAGTACGAGGCATTCGCCGTTGCCGGGCAGCAACGGCCGGACCTGGCCGACCGTTGCGGCGTTGTCCAGCACCACGAGAACGCGCCGCCCGGCCAGGAGCGACCGGAACTGCGCGCTCCGCGATTCGAGGTCGGCCGGCACCGCCGCGCCGGGCACGCCGAGTGCGTGGAGGAATCGCTCGAGCACCTCCTGCGGGGTGATCGGCGGGCCGGGATCGTAGCCGCGGAGGTTGACGTACAACTGGCCGTCGGGGAACCGGTCGCGGATCCGGTGGGCCCAGTGCACCGCCAGCGAAGTCTTGCCGACGCCTGCCGTGCCGACGACGACGATCGCCGCTCCGGAGGCGGCACCGTCGTCGATGAGCTCGTCGAGCCGAGCCAGGTCGTCGAGCCGGTTGACGAACCCGCGGACGTCGGCGGGCAGCTGCCGGGGAACGGGGCCGGGCGGCCCGGCGCCGGCCGCCGCCGGGTTCACGACGTCGGCGAAGGTCGGCGCCCGGCGACCTCCCTGGCGAAGAACGTGGCGAGGTCTTCACCGTCGTCGTAGAGGTGCCGGACGGTCGCCGTCCAGTGGTGGATCAGCCCAGCGTCCTCGGATTTGAGGGCGCCTTTCAGTTCGCCGTTCTCGGTGTACAGAACCTGGTAAATGACCTTCCGGCCGATGATGAACAGTTCCGGCAGGACCTCGTCCTCTTCGATATCCGCGACGGTGGCACCGCCGATCACCCGGATCTTTCCGCCCACCTGCCGCCGGACGTACAAGGAGTTCAGTTCCCAGAGCAAATACGGGCTGATCGGTTCCTCTACGACCCGGACGCGCCGCACTTCGAAACCGTGCCGGGCGATACGGGTTTCGTAGTCGGCGACTTTCTGCCTGCGTTCCTCCAGGAGCCGCAGAGCCTTGGGCCAATCGCCCGCGCTGAAGGCGTCCCAGCTGTCGTCGCCGCTCTCCACGAAGTGCTGTTGCCGCTCGAGCTTCCAGCACCCGCTGTCATCGGTACGCCAGAAGTTTTCGGCGTGGTCGGCGAAGTACTCGTCGGGTGTCAACCGATCGCCCGGCAGGGTGACCAGAGGTCTATGCATCGGGGATGTCCCCCTTGGCCGAGCGCATCATGACGCCCGGGATGACGACCAGTCGTTCGTCCGCGCCGATGCTCACGCCGTCGGGCAGGCGCGCCGCATAGCCCGACGTGAGGTCGCGGCCGATGATCGCCACGTCCCCGTTCGAAAGTTCCCAGATATCCGGGCAGCTGGGGTCGTTGTTCGTCCGGTCGAGTTCGATCGCGGACTTCCCGAGACGGCGTTTGAACGACGCGTTCGGATCGGCCTCCCACAGGCGTGGCATCACACGCCCCCTTCTTTTGCCGGGCGAACGGGAAATTACAGCATAGGGATCATCTTGGTGCACTGGCAATGAATGGGACGCGGTTTCAGAGCTTTGGCCAGGAAATGTCCCCTGTTCGGGCGGCTGGTGTCCCGGGGTGCGAACGCTGAGTAAGTGCGGCAGAGTGAGCGGAGAGGAGGCACGATGCCCGAGACGAACACGACGGCGACCGAGAAGTTCTTCCGCATCGCGATCGCGATCAAGGGCCTCGACGGCGCGCTGCAGGTCGTCGGGGCCCTGATCCTGGCGTTCATCCCGGCCTCGACGGTCAGCGGGTTCACCCACGCGGTCATCACCCGCGACCTGCTGGGCGACCCCTCGGGCACCCTGGCCCGCCACCTGGAATCGGCGACGGAGAACTTCCTCCACGGCGACACGAAGACCTTCGCGGTCGCGTATCTGCTGGCCCACGGCTTGATCAAGCTCGGCCTGGTGTGGGCGTTGGCCCGCAAGATCGTCCGCGCGTATCCGGTGGCCGCGGTCATCTTGGCCGCATTCGTCGTGTACGAGGTCATCCGGGCGGTGCACACGCATTCGATCGCTTTGCCGTTCTTCGCCGCGCTCGACGTGGTGATCATCGTGCTGGTGCTGCGGGAGTACCGGCAGCTCAAGCGCGCTCAGAACCGCTGAGCGCCGCCTCCGGGCCGGCGGATCTCATTCAGCAGGCCACCCCGGCTCACGCGGCGACGGGAAATCGCACCGTCGTGCTGTCGACCTCCGACGGTTCGACGTAGAGGGCGGTCGCGTTGTCCGAGCCACCCCGGGCCAGCGCGGCTTCCACCAGCTCCGCCGCGCCCGAGCCCGGCTGGGCCAGCACCGCCCGGATGCCGCTGCCGGTCAGCGGCTTGTGGACGCCGTCGCTCGTCAGCAGCAGGCCCGCTCCCGGCGTCTCCGCCGTGCCGATCTCGTGGGCTTCCGCGGTGCGGACGCTCGTCGTCACGACGTGCTCCATCCTCGGCGTCACCGGCTGGTGGCGGGCGCGGAAGAACTCGGCGAGCGTGTGGTCGGTGGTCAAGCGGCTCAGCGTGGTGCCGTCCCAGGCGTACGCGCGGGCGTCGCCGACCCAGGCGATGCGGTAGCCGCCGTGCTCGGCCGGCATGGCGACCACCAGCACGGCGTCCCCGAGCGTCTGCTCGCGCACCGCGCGCTGGGCGGCCAGCACCGCCTCGACCGGTCCTTTGTGGACTGGGGTGCGCGCGGCGGCCGCGGCGGCGATGCGGGCGGCGCGCGCGGCGGCGGGATCATCCCCGACGCCGTCGGCGAGGGCGAACGCGATGCCGGGCCCGCCGGCCGCGGCGTACGCCCCGACGGCGTCGGCGTTGAGTGAGCGCGGCCCCTGCGCACTCGCGGTGTGCCAGCGTGGGTAACCCGGACGGGTGGTGATCATCGCGGCCTCCTCATCCCCTCTCACTCCATGATCCGCGCCCAACCTAAGGACCGGCTGAGACTTTCCGCGTATCTTGGGAAGGGGGTGGGGATGGAGTTCCGGATTCTCGGGCCGCTGGCGGTGTCGCGCGCCGACGGCCGCCCGGCCGCGCTCGGCGGCCGCAAGCCGCGGACGCTGCTGGCGGCGTTGCTGCTGGCCCGCGGCCGCGTGGTCCCCGACGAACGGCTGATTTCGCTGCTGTGGGACGGCGAACGGCCGTCGACGGTCGACGCGCAGGTCTGCACGTACGTCTCCCGCCTGCGCAAAGCCCTCGGCCGCCCGGCGCGGCTGGTCCGCACCGGCGGCGGCTACCTGCTGACGCCGGGCGGCACCGTCGACGCCGAGGAGTTCTCGCGGCTGGCGTACCTGGGGCACGACGAGCTGCGCGCGGCCCGCCCGGCCCGGGCGGCCGGCCTGTTCCGCGCCGCGCTGGAGCTCTGGCGCGGTCCGGTGCTCGCCGACATCGCCGAACCGCTCCGCACCGGCGAGGCGGCGCGGTTCGACGAACTGCGGCTGGCGGCGCTGGAGGGCCGCATCGAAGCCGAAATCGCCTCGGGCGACCACTTGCGCGCGGTGCCCGACGCGACCGCGCTCGTCCTGGAACACCCGCTGCGGGAACGCGCCCGCGCCCTGTTGATGACGGCGCTCTGCGCGAGCGGACGGCCGGCGGACGCGGTGACGGTGTACCACCAGGGCCGCCGCCTCCTCGACGAGCGGCTCGGCGTCGGCCCGGGCCCCGCGCTGCGGGCGGCGTACCAGCGGGTGCTGGACGCTCAGGCGGGGTAGGGCGACGCCTGGAAGTCGCGGTCGAGCTGGGCCGGCGAGCGCGGCAGCCAGTGCCGCGCCAGCGCGCGGACCTGTTCGCGCGGAAGGCCCGGGTTGACGTGGCGGTGGTCGGGTTTCGCGATGGACTGCAGTGCCCAGGCGAAGCCGATCATCGGGTCGATCCGCACCCACCGGTGCCGGTCGATGCCGAGCACCGTCTGGGCGCGCAGGACCGCGTGCCAGAAGTGGTAGCTGCCCGGCGGGTTCCCGTTCATCGTGTGCACTTCCGACTCTTCCGGTGCCCGCCGAGGGTCGTAGAGGACGCCTTGGCCGAAGTCGGCGAACGCCTTGACGAGACCGGCTTCGTCGCCGCGGTAGAAGCGGTCGAAGTTGTCGAGCTGCAGGGTGGAGAGCGTCCTGAGCGCCGCTTCGACCGGCTTGGCGAATTCGGCGTAGTTCTTCGGGTAGGCCGGTTCCCGGCTCAGTTCGCGCCACTTCTCGTACAGCCCCTCCGGCGCGTGCGCCAGGAGGTGCTCGGAGAGCGCGGTGTAGGCGTCCGTGACGGCCTGGGACGGGTGGTAGAGCGCGATTTCGTCGAGCTGGTACCAGAGTTCGTTGGCCCGGCGGTCGCCGAGCATCCCGGGAACGGGCGGCAGCCCGGTATCGGCCAGCGCGGTACCGGTCGCGGCCGAGGCGAGAGCAACACCGGCCACGGCGGCGACCCCGCCTTTGAGCAGACTACGGCGATCCATGAGTACCCCCTCGGCGCGGCGACCCCCTGCCGCCGGTTGCCGTCAAGGTACGGAGGCTTTCTATACTTTCTCTGTACGATCGTTCCCGTGGACGACTACCGCGCGCTGGAGAACTTGATCTTTTCCTACGCTTCGCTGGTCGACGCGGGGGATTTCGCGGGGGTCGGCGAGCTCTTCGCCGTCGCAGCCTTCTTCGGCAGCGGCGGTGCGGCGCGGGGAGCAGCGGAGGTCGAGCGGATGCTGCGCGAGACGGTGATCGTGTACGAGGACGGGACGCCGAAGACGAAGCACGTGACGACGAACGCGGCCCTCGAGGTGATCGGCTCGAAAGCGTCCGGCCGCTCGTACTTCACGGTGCTGCAGGCGGTCCCCGGGTTCCCGCTGCAGACGATCGCGGCAGGCCGGTACCAG
The DNA here is from genome assembly GCF_053605405.1 of Amycolatopsis sp. NPDC003861. Classification (NCBI taxonomy): domain Bacteria; kingdom Bacillati; phylum Actinomycetota; class Actinomycetes; order Pseudonocardiales; family Pseudonocardiaceae; genus Amycolatopsis; species Amycolatopsis sp. NPDC003861. The sequence goes on along the minus strand of NZ_JBSGJD010000187.1, from coordinate 114 downwards.
GACCGCTTCACGCGCAGTAACAGCGGCTGGCGTTTCACCGAACGCCGGGCGAGGGTGGACCTCGTCGGCGACGTCAGCCACCACCTGCGTGCGAAGGGGCCGCTCACGGCCCCT
>NZ_JBSGJD010000186.1:0-20179 GCF_053605405.1 Amycolatopsis sp. NPDC003861 | reverse complement strand
AGCTGAATGACTGCTGACTCCTTCCCGGGGTCCGGGGCCGGCGGCGCCGGCGTTTGCACGCCGCCGCCGGTTGCGGCCCCGGAACCCGGGAAGGAGTCAGCAGTCATTCAGCTTTCCTGTCGGGTCTCCGGGCCGGGCGGCCCGGAGACGCCCGGCCTGTCAGGCCGACTTCTCGCCGCGCTCGCTGCGCGCGCGCCGCGTCGGCTGCCGGGCGACGATCGTCGGGTTCACGTTCTCCCGGACGGTCTGCTCGGTGATCACGACCTTCGCCACGTCGTCGCGGCTCGGGATGTCGTACATCACCGGCTGGAGCACTTCTTCCATGATCGCACGCAGCCCGCGGGCCCCGGTCCCGCGCAGGACCGCCTGGTCGGCGATGGCCTCGAGCGCGGTCTTGGTGAACTCGAGCTCGACGTTGTCCATCTCGAAGAGCTTCTTGTACTGCTTCACCAGGGCGTTGCGCGGCTGGGTGAGGATGTTGACCAGCGAGTCCTTGTCCAGGTGGTTCACCGTCGCCACGACCGGGAGGCGGCCGATGAACTCCGGGATCAGCCCGAACTTGATCAGGTCCTCCGGCATCGTGTCGGAGAAGACGTCGCTCTCCTCGATCTCGGACTTCGTGCGGATCTCCGCGCCGAAGCCGAGGCCGCGCTTGCCGACCCGCTCGTTGATGATCTTCTCCAGCCCGGCGAACGCGCCGGCCACGATGAACAGCACGTTCGTCGTGTCGATCTGGATGAACTCCTGGTGCGGGTGCTTGCGGCCGCCCTGCGGCGGGACCGAGGCGGTGGTGCCCTCGAGGATCTTCAGCAGCGCCTGCTGGACGCCCTCGCCGGAGACGTCCCGGGTGATCGAGGGGTTCTCGCTCTTGCGGGCGATCTTGTCGACCTCGTCGATGTAGATGATCCCGGTCTCGGCCCGCTTGACGTCGTAGTCCGCCGCCTGGATGAGCTTGAGCAGGATGTTTTCGACGTCCTCGCCGACGTAGCCCGCTTCGGTCAGCGCCGTGGCGTCCGCGATGGCGAATGGCACGTTCAGCAGCTTCGCGAGCGTCTGCGCCAGGTAGGTCTTGCCGCACCCGGTGGGACCGAGCATCAGGATGTTCGACTTGGCGAGCTCGACCGACTCTTCCTTGGAGTCCTTCGGCCCGGCCTTGTCGTCCGCCTGGATGCGCTTGTAGTGGTTGTAGACCGCTACCGCGAGCGTCCGCTTGGCGTCTTCCTGGCCGATGATGTACTGCTCGAGGAACTCGTGGATGTCGGCGGGCTTGGGCAGCTCGTCGAGCTTGACGTCGCCGGCCTCGGCCAGCTCCTCCTCGATGATCTCATTGCAGAGGTCGATGCACTCATCGCAGATGTAGACCCCGGGGCCGGCAATGAGCTTCTTCACCTGCTTCTGGCTCTTCCCGCAGAAAGAACACTTCAGCAGGTCTCCGCCGTCACCGATCCGTGCCATGGCCGTTGACCTCGTCCCCTCCGGCGCGGGTTTCCGCGCCTGACGTGTGTTGCGACGGTGCGACCCCCCGGCGCGGTGACCGGGTGCGAGCCTCACGCATTGCCACTGACGGTACCCGTCCGATGCCGCGAGCGGGAACACCCACGAGCTCCGGGAGCACGTCAGAGGACGACCCTAAACCAGGATGCCGGTGTGTGTCGTCTTCTCGGCACACACCGGCCTGGCGGATCTACAGAGCCGACGCCTTACGGTACGGCAGGACCTCGTCGATGATGCCGTACGCCTTGGCCTCTTCGGCCGTCAGGATCTTGTCGCGCTCGATGTCGGTCCGGATCTGGTCCGGGTCCTTGTTCGTGTGCTTGGCCAGGATGACCTCCATCTGGCGCCGCACCCGCTGGATCTCGTTGGCCTGGATCTCCAGGTCGGAGACCTGGCCGTAGGTGCCCTCGGTGGCCGGCTGGTGGATCAGCACGCGGGAGTTCGGCAGCGCGTAGCGCTTGCCGGGCGTGCCGGCCGACAGCAGCACGGCGGCGGCCGAGGCGGCCTGGCCGAGGCAGTACGTCTGGATGTCCGGGCGGACGAACTGCATCGTGTCGTAGATCGCCATCAGCGAGGTGAACGAGCCACCCGGCGAGTTGATGTAGACCAGGATGTCGCGGTCCGGGTCCTCGTGCTCGAGGTGGAGCAGCTGGGCCATCACGTCGTTGGCCGACGCGTCGTCGACCTGCACGCCGAGGAAGATGACCCGCTCTTCGTACAGCTTGTTGTACGGGTTCGACTCCTTGACGCCGTAGCTGGTCCGCTCCACGTACGACGGCAGGATGTACCGCGACTGGGGGATGCTCGGGCCCTGGAAGTCACCCGGGAGCCTGAAATTGCTCATCGAAAGTCTCCTTGGTGCTTCGGGCTCAGCGGGAGCCCGGACGGGCGATGTCGGCGGTGAGGACGTGGTCCACGAAGCCGTAGTCCTTCGCCTCCTGGGCGGTGAACCAGCGGTCGCGGTCGCCGTCCTTGATGATCTGCTCGACCGTCTGCCCGGTCTGGTCCGCGGTGATCCGGGCCAGCTCCTGCTTCCACTTGTTGAACAGGTCCGCCTGGATCGCGATGTCCGACGCCGTGCCGCCGACCCCGGCCGAGGGCTGGTGCATCAGGATGCGGGCGTGCGGGAGCGCGTAGCGCTTGCCCGGGGTGCCCGAGGAGAGCAGGAACTGCCCCATCGAGGCCGCCATGCCCATCGCGTAGGTCGCGACGTCCGGGCGGATCAGCTGCATGGTGTCGTAGATGGCGAACCCGGCGGTGACCGAGCCACCCGGCGAGTTGATGTAGAAGCGGATGTCGGACTCGGCGTCGTCGGCGTCGAGCAGCAACAGCTGCGCGGTGATCCGGTTGGCGACCTCGTCGTTGACCTCGGAACCGAGGACGACGATGCGCTCCTGGAGCAACCGCTCGAACACCGAGTCGGTGAGGTTGAGCCCTGCGGTGCCGGTCCGCGCCTCGGGCGTGTGCTGCGTCACGTCTGCCTGCCTTTTCGCCGGCGGTGGCCCGGTGCTGACGGCCACCGCTGTCGTTTCAGATGCTTGAGATCTTGTATCCGACCCTAACGAACTCGGGCGGTGCAGAATGCCTGACACCGCCCAAGTTCGCTCACAGCTTCACTCCGCCGGAGTCTTCGCCGTTTCGTCGGTGACCTGCGTCTCCTCGGCTGCCGGCTCGTCGCTGCCGAACAGCTCCGAGAGGTCGACCTCGGTGCCGGAGCCGTCGGTGACGGCCGCCTTGCGGACCACCGAGGCGAGGGCCTTGCCGCGGCGCACGTCGGCGTAGATCGCGGTCAGCTGGCCGGACTGCTGGGCGCGCTGGACGTACTCGTCCGGGCTGATCCCGAAGCGCTGGGCCTGGTAGATGATCCGCTCGGTGAGCTCGCCGTCGTTGACCGAGACCTCTTCCTTGTCGGCGATGGTGTCCAGCAGCAGCTGCGTGCGGACGGCCTTCTCCGACTCGGTGCGGGTCTCCGCGTCGAACTCCTCCAGCGTGCGGCCCTCGGCCTCGAGGGCCTTCGCGAACTGGGCCTCGTCGTGGTCGAACGGGTGGATCGCGTCGTGCTTGCGGTTCTCGATCTCGGCGTCGAGGACCTTCTCCGGGATCGGCACCTCGGTGCGCTCGAGGAGCTCGTCGAGCACCTTGTCGCGGGCCTGGACGCCCTGCTGCATCTTCTTGACGCGGCCGAGCCGCTCGCGCAGGTCGTTCTTGAGCTCTTCGATCGTGTCGAACTCGCTGGCCATCTGGGCGAACTCGTCGTCGGCCTCGGGCAGCTCGCGGGTCTTGACCGACTGGACGGTCACGGTCACCTCGGCGTCCTTGCCGGCGTGCTCACCGGCGACGAGCTGGGTGGTGAACGTCTTGGTCTCGCCGGCGTTCGCGCCGACGATCGCCTCGTCGATGCCGTCGACGAGCTGGCCGGAGCCGATCTCGTAGGACAGCCCGCTGGTGCTGGCCTCCTCGACGGCCTCGCCGTCGACGGTGGCGGACAGGTCGATCGAGACGAAGTCGCCGTTCTCGGCCGGGCGCTCGACGCCGGTCAGCGTGCCGAAGCGGGCGCGCAGCTCGTCGAGCTGCTCGTCGACCTCCGCGTCGGTCAGCTCGACGTCGTCGACGGTGATCGCGAAGCCGTCCAGGTCGGGCAGCTCGATCTCCGGGCGCACGTCGACCTCGGCGGTGAACTCGAGCACGTCGCGGTCCTCGAGCTTGGTCACGTCGAACTCGGGGTTGCCGAGCGTGCGGACCTCGTTGGCGCGGACGGCCTCGATGTACTTGGCCGGGATGGCCTCGTTGACGACCTCGTCGAGCACCGGGCCGCGCCCGATCCGGCTTTCCAGGACGCGAGCGGGCGCCTTGCCGGGCCGGAAGCCCGGGATGCGCACCTGCTGGGCGATCTTGCGGTAGGCGCGGTCGAAGTTCGGCTTGAGCTCGTCGAACGGCACCTCGACATTGATCTTGACTCGCGTCGGGCTGAGCTGCTCGACGGTGCTCTTCAAGGTCTTCTCCTCGAGCGGTAACGATTGTGGTGGACAATCCTGCGGAAATGGCCCCGGTCAAGTACAGGCCGGGACGTCCGAGTCTAGGCCAGTGGCCTTCGCCACCGGGCCGGGGGCCACCTGCGAGGTCAGGCGCCCAGCATCCGGCCGATCACCCAGCGCATCCGGCCGCTCGCCTGCGCCACCGAGCCACCGGGCTGCACGAGGTGGGAGAGCAGCAGCCGGACCATCGCCTCGACCGCGACCGTCCACTCCGAGAGGGTCAGCCCGGTCTCCGGGTAGGAGCGCGCGAGCAGGGCCACCACCGTGCCGACCGAGCGTTCGAGGACGCCCTCGGGCCGGGTGGTCAGCAGCGGGAGGAAGTCGTCGCCGCCGCCCTTCGGGCAGCCGAGCGCGATCACGATGAGCGGGTTGACCCGGGCGGCTTCGAGGGTCTGGCGGAAGGCGGCGGTGACGCCGTCGACGGGGGCGCCCGGGTGGGCGGCGACGACCTCGGTCACGCGCTCGGCGAAGCGCTCGGTTTCCCGTAGTACCAACGCCTCCGCCAGTTCGGCCTTGGAGCCGAGTTCGTTGTAGACGGTCTGCCTGCTGACGCCGACCTGCGCGGCCAGCTTGCCCATCGTCACCGCGGCCCAGCCGTCGCCGGCGATCACGTCGGCGGCCGCGTCCAGCAACCGGTCGCGGGTGCGCGCGGGGGCGGGGTGGGTGACGGCCTTCACAAGGGCAGCTTACCCAGCGCTTGCGTTCGGCTGGCCCAGACCTTTTTTCGAAGCGTGGCGCGACGTTTACAAACCCCCGCGGGTTGTCTACGGTGACTCCCGCCTCGCCAGGAGCTTCTCGACCGAGGAGACCGCTCGATGCCCGTCGTCGATACCCCGCCGCGTGGCTCCCGGACGCCCGGAACCCCGGCGGTGGCGGCCCCGCGTTCGGTGCCCTCGCCCCGCATCCCGCTGCCCCGCCTCTCGGTGCCGACGCTCCTGTTGTTCGCCGGCGGCGCCGCGCTGTGGGCCACCGCGACCTGGCTGCTGCTGGCCGGGATCGCGCCGCCGGTGTACACCGTGCCGCTGCACGCGATCGTCACCTTCACGATGTTCACGGTGGTGCACGAATCCGCCCACCACGCCGCAGGAAAGCTGACATGGGTCAACGAGGTGCTCGGCCGGCTGGCGATGCCGTTCGTCGCGGCGTACGCGTCGTTCCCGCTGCTCCGGTTCATCCACAGTGAACACCACCGCAACACGAACGCGGACTCCCACACGGATCCCGACGCGTGGACGTCGCAGGGAGCCTGGTGGTCGCTGCCGTTCCGCTGGCTCACCATCGACTTCTGGTACGCCCGCTTCTACACCGCCCGCGCGCGCACCCGGCCGGCCGCGGAACGGGCCGAGACGATCGTGCTGCTGTCGCTGGCGTTCGTCGCCGCCGCGACGCTGATCGCCTGCGGCCACGGCCGCGAGCTGCTGCTCGGGTACCTGCTGCCGCAGCGGATCGGGCTGGCCGTGCTGGCGTGGTGGTTCGACTGGCTGCCCCACCACGGCCTGCCCGAGGCGCAGCCGCGCGACAAGTTCGGCACCACGCGGGTGCGGGTGGGGCTGGAGTGGCTGATGACGCCGATGATGCTGTTCCAGAACTACCATCTCGTGCACCACCTGCACCCGGCCGTGCCGTTCTACCGCTACCTGCGGGCGTGGCGGGACAACCGGGACGCCTACCTCGCCCGCGACGTCCCGATCATCACCGCGTGGGGCCGTGAGCTGACCCCGGCGGAGTACCGCGCGTGGCGGCGGCTGGCCGACGACCTCGGCGACGACCTCGGCGACGACGAGCCCGGCCCCGAGCCGCCGCCGCTGGGTCCGAGCCGGTTCCACCGGCTGCGGGTGCGCGAGGTCCGGCCGCTGACCGCGGACGCCGTCGCGATCACCTTCGACGTCCCGCCGCCCCTGGCCCCGGAGTTCCGGTTCTCGCCGGGCCAGCACGTCGCGGTCCGCGCGGTGGTCGACGGCCAGGCCGTGCGGCGGACGTACTCGATCTGCGCGCGGGCGGACTCGGGCGAGCTGCGGATCGCGGTGAAACGACGTCCCGGCGGGGCGTTCTCCGGCTTCGCGACCACGACGCTGGCCGCGGGCGACTTCCTGGACGTCCTGCCGCCTTCGGGCGCGTTCACGCTCACCCCGGACCCGGCGCGGACCGCGCACTACGTGGCACTGGCCGCGGGCAGCGGCATCACGCCGGTGCTGTCCATCCTGGTCAGCACGCTCGCCGCGGAGCCGCACAGCCGGGCGACGCTGCTGTACGTCAACACCTCGGGCGCGACGACGTTGTTCGCGGCGGAGCTGAGCGCGCTCGCCGAGGGCTTCGGCGGGCGGCTGCACGTCGTCCACTACCGCACCGACGAGCGCGACCCCGACCTGCACGCGCACCGGCCGCGGCACTTCGACACGATCGGCGAGGCCCTCGCCATTTCGCACGAGCGCTACCAGCGCGGCCGGCTCGACGGGACGCGCCTGCGCGCGCTGCTGCAGAACCGGCTGCACCCGGCGAAGGTCGACGAGTGGTTCCTCTGTGGCCCGCGCGGCCTGATGGACCTGGCCCGCCGCACCCTGGCCGACGCGGACGTCCCGGAGGAGAACGTCCACTTCGAACTGTTCCGCGGCGCGGCACCCCTGCGCGACCCGGCGGGCACGCCGGCGAGGGTGTCGGTGACGCTGGGCGGCACGACGACGTGCGTCACGGCCGAAGCCGGGGAGACGGTCCTGGACGCGGCCTTGCGGGCCGGGTACGAGGTGCCGTACTCGTGCACGGGCGGGGCGTGCGGCACCTGCCGGGCGACGCTGCGGCACGGCCAGGTGGACATGGACGTCCGGTACGCGCTGACGGAGGACGACGTGGCGGCCGGCCGGATCCTGACCTGCCGCTCCCGCGCGACGACCCCGGAGGTCGCGGTCGACTACGACCGCCGCTGACCTCCGGGACCGCCTCCGGATCAGCCGGTCCGGGTGGGGGCACCCGAAGGCGGGGTGCCCTGACCCTGCGGTCCGGACTCGCCGTCCGTCACCGAAGTCGCCGTCGCCGTGCTGCCGGACTCCGTGGCCACCACGGTGACCGTGTCGCCGGTCGCCAGGCCGGTCGCCTGCGCCGAGGTGATCGTGTACGTCTTCGAGAAGCCGTCGTCGCTCTTGGCGGTCAGGGACGTCGCGCTCAGCTCCGTCACCTCGCCCGTCTGCATGATCTTGGTGACGTAGCCGCCGTTGCCGTCGGAGGCCACGTACTCGCCGTGCAACGCCCCGCCCAGTCCGCCACCCGGCATGCCGCCGGGGCCACCCGTCATGCCGCCCGGCCCGGCTTGGGTGTCGGTGGCTGCGGACGACGAGGCGGCCCAGACCGCCGCTCCCCCGCCGGCCACGATCACCGCCGCGACGGCGCCCGCCGCGATCTTCTTGCCCGGCGACCAGGCCCGCTTCGGGGCGGGTGCGGGCGTCGCGCCCCACGTCTGGTCCGGAGTGGACGGTGCCTGCGGTGTGGTCATGGTGCTGCTCCTCAACGTGGTGGTTCGGTGGGATCCACGGTGGGGCCGCTCGCTGTGCACCGACTGTGCTTGCCGTCAGCCGTTCCTGTGACGAGCAATCGGACATCCGGCAACGGGCCGGTCACCGCACAGCCGCTTCACAGGCAGCGCACAACCCGCACACACGGCGCGGACCGACATTGGAGCCATGGCCGCGCGAACCGACCCGCCAGCTCCCCGCCGGGGGCGGCTCTCGCTGCGCGCGAAACTGACCGGCTCGATGGTCGTGCTGCTCACCGTGGTGTGCCTGATCGTCGGCGTGGTCAGCGAATTCGCGCTCGACCTCTTCCTCACCCGCCAGATCGACCAGCAGCTCTCGGCCGCGGCGAACCGCTCGCTGGTGTTCGCGAGCAACGTCCGGCCGCAGGACGGCGGTCCGCCGCCGCAGTACCAGGGCCAGCACCCGCTGGGGCAGAACGTCGGCACGGTGAGCGGCACCTTCGACGGGCCGGAGCTCGTCCACGACGACAGCATCACCGAACACGGCGGCCGGCTGCAGCTGACCGCGGACCAGCAGGCCCTGATGCGGTCGGTGCCCGCCGACGGCAAGCCGCACACGCTGTCCTTCGACGACCTCGGCGAGTACCGCCTGATGGCGCTGCCCGTCCCCGGGACGTCCGAGGTCGTGGTGACCGGCCTGCCGATGAAGCCGGTCAACGACACGCTGCTCACCGTCGGGCTGATCCTCTTCGGCGTGGCCGCCGCCGGCGTGCTCGGCGCGGCCTTCCTCGGCGCCTTCGCCGTCCGCCGCACGCTGCGCCCGCTCGACCGCGTCGCGGCCACCGCCGGCCGGGTCACCGAACTGCCGCTCGACCGCGGCCAGGTGGCGCTGTCCATCCGCGTCCCGGAAGGCGACACCGACCCGCGCACCGAGGTCGGCCAGGTCGGCTCGGCGCTGAACCTGATGCTCGGCCACGTCGCCCAGGCCCTCGAAGCGCGGCACGACAGCGAAATCCGCGTCCGGCAGTTCGTCGCGGACGCCAGCCACGAGCTGCGCACGCCGCTGGCGGCGATCCGCGGGTACGCCGAGCTGGCCGCCCGCGGCAGCGCGCTGGTGCCACCGGACGTCGCGCACTCGATGGGCCGGATCCAGTCCGAGGCCGTCCGGATGACGGCGCTGGTCGAGGACCTGCTGCTGCTCGCCCGGCTCGACGCGGGCCGGCCCCTCGACGTCCGGGACGTCGACCTCACCCGGCTGGTCGCCGACGCCGTCGGCGACGCCCAGGTCGCCGGGCGGCAGCACCGGTGGCTGCTGGAGCTGCCGCCGGACCCGGTGCTCGTGTTCGGCGACGTCCAGCGCCTGCACCAGGTGCTGGCGAACCTGCTGGCCAACGCCCGCACGCACACCCCGCCGGGCACCACGGTGGTGACATCGCTGGCCCGCTCGGCCGACGGAAGCGCCGTCCTCACGGTGACCGACGACGGCCCCGGCATCGCGCCGGACCTGCTGCCGGACGTCTTCGAGCGGTTCGCCCGCGGCGACTCGTCCCGTTCCCGGAACGCGGGCAGCACCGGCCTCGGGATGGCCATCGCGTCCGCCGTCGTCGTCGCCCACCACGGCTCGATCGAGGTGCACAGCCGACCCGGGCGGACGGAGTTCGCGGTGCGGCTCCCCGTGGCCGTCCCCGCACAGCGCGTGCACAGCATCGGCACAACCCGGCCCCAGCTGGAGACCGGAAGCTGACTTCATGACCGTTCTCGAGTCACGCGAAACCGTCGTGGCCCCTTCAGCGCCCTCCCGCCGCACCTGGCACCGGCCCGCGTTGGCCGTCCTCCTGCTCGGCACCGCCGTGCTCTACCTGTGGGGCCTGGGCGCGTCCGGCTGGGCCAACGCCTTCTACTCCGCGGCGGCGCAGGCGGGCTCGCAGAGCTGGAAGGCGCTGTTCTTCGGCTCCAGCGACGCGGCCAACGCGATCACGGTGGACAAGACCCCGGCCGCGCTGTGGGTGATGGGCCTGTCGGCGCGGCTGTTCGGCGTCAACGCGTGGAGCATCCTGGTGCCGCAGGCGCTGATGGGCGTGGGCTCGGTCTGGCTGCTGTACGCGACGGTCGGCCGCACGTCCGGCCCGGCGGCCGGGCTGGTCGCGGGCCTGGTGCTGGCCCTGACGCCGGCCGCGGCGCTGATGTTCCGGTTCAACAACCCGGACGCTCTGCTCGTGCTGCTGCTGGTGGCGGGCGCGTACTGCGTGGTGCGCGCCTGCGAGAAGGCGAGCCCGCGCTGGCTCGCGCTGGCCGGGGTCGCGGTCGGCTTCGGCTTCCTGGCGAAGATGCTGCAGGCGTTCCTGGTGCTGCCCGCGTTCGCCGTCGCCTACCTCGTCGCCGCCCCGGTGCCGCTCGGCAGGCGGCTGCTGCACCTGCTCGGCGCGCTCGTCTCGGTGCTGGTGGCGGCGGGCTGGTACCTGGTGGTCGTGGCCCTCTGGCCGGCGGCGTCGCGGCCGTACATCGGTGGCTCGCAGACGAACTCCCTGTGGGAGCTGGCGTTCGGCTACAACGGTTTCGGCCGCATCACGGGCGACGAGGTGGGCAGCGTCGGCGGCGGCGCAGGCCGAGGCTGGGGGTCGACGGGCCTGACTCGCCTGTTCGGCAGCGAGATGGCGGGCGGCATCGCCTGGCTCCTGCCGGCGGCACTGCTGGCGCTGGGCGCCGGGCTCTGGTTCACCCGCCGGGCCCCGCGCACGGACCCGTCCCGGGCGGCCCTGCTGCTGTGGGGCGGCTGGCTGCTGGTGACGGCGCTGGTGTTCAGCTACATGAGCGGAATCATCCACCCGTACTACACGGTGGCCCTGGCCCCGCCGGTGGCCGCACTGGTCGGCACGGCGGCGGTCCAGCTGTGGCGCCTGCGCGCCCACCCGGTGGCCTCGGGATTTCTCAGCGGCGGCGTGGCGGTGACGGCGCTGACGGCGTACCTGCTGCTGGATTCGTCGTGGCTGGCGCCGACGGTGCTGGTGGGCGGCCTCCTGGCGGCGGTGGCCCTGTTCTTCGCCACCCACCTGACCCGCGGAGCGGCCACGATCGTGGCGGCGTTCGCGCTGGTGGTGACGTTGTCCGGCACGGGCGCGTACACCCTGGCGACGGCGGCGACGACCCACAGCGGCGCAATCCCGTCGGCCGGGCCGTCGTCGGGCTTCGCTGGCCGCGGCCCAGGCGGAGGCCGCGGCGGTTTCGGCGGCGGCCCGGGTGCCCTGCTGTCGACAACCCTGCCGGGCGCTTCCCTGACGACGTTGCTCCAGAAGGACGCTTCGCGGTACACCTGGACGGCGGCGACGGTCCTGTCGAACGCGGCCGCGGGCTACCAGCTGGCGAGCGGAGCCCCGGTGCTCGCGGTGGGCGGCTTCAACGGAACGGACCCGTACCCGACGCTGGCCCAGTTCCAGCAGTACGTGGCGAACGGGCAGATCCACTACTTCCTGGGCGAGGGCATGACGATGCAGGGTTCGAGCGGCTCGGACGCGGCCCAGCAGATCGCCGAGTGGGTCGCCGCACACTACGAAGCCTCCACTGTGGACGGCGTAACGGTCTACGACCTGACGACGACCGTCTGAGACACGACCAAAGCAGGGTGTGACGCCGGCCCGGGCCCGGGCAACCTGGTCAAGGACCGGCTCACTCCGGCACACTGGTGGTGCCCAGGCGAACAGGAGTTCCTGCTGATGACCAAGCCCTCCGTACGGCTGGCTGAATCGGCAGACTTGGAATCGTTCGCCACCGCCCTCCGTGACCGCGCTTTCTTCGACGATCGCTTCGAACGACAGCGGAAAGAGCACGGCATGCTCCTCCTGGGCCGGTTGGACACCCGGCCCGCCGGAGTCGTCTACGTCTGGCTGAAGGAGGCGGAGGAAAAGCCCATCCGCGACAACCTCCCCAAGGTTCCCCTCATCATGAACCTGGAAGTCCGGGAAGACCTGCGTGGGCAGGGCGTCGGCACAGCCCTGATCCGCGACGCCGAGCGTCGCCTCCTCGCGAAAGGCCACTACCGGGTAGCGCTCGCGGTGCGCACGGACAACCACGCCGCCGCCCGCCTGTACGACAAGCTCGAATATCGCGACTGGGGCCACGGTAAGGTCATCTGCTTGGCGCGGACGACCTCACCGGACGGCACGGTCGTGACCGAGAAGGAAGTGTGTCACGTACTGGTCAGGGACCTGGTGCCGACGACACCCGGGCCGCGGACCGAGGCAGCCCCGGATCGCCGCTTCGTACCCGAGCTGAGCCGGACGTCGACCCCGGCCTGAGCCTCCAGCGGGATACCCAGCGCTTCGACGGCGTGCTCGACGCCCGAACCGCCGTGGTGGTCGCGACGGAGGTCGGTGACCAGCTGCCGCCAGCGCACGCAGTCCCGTTGCCAGGCGTGGAGGTACCGCACGCACAGCTCCGGGGTGATCAGCTCACTCCGGCCGATCGCCGCGCGGAGAGAGTCGACCATCCGCGCCTGTTGACCCCGCTCGATCGGCGACGCCTGCACCAGCTTGATCGTGTCCCGGATGATCCGGCGCCGGTCGTTGAGAAATTCCCGCCAGTACGCTTTGGTCGCCTGCGCCAGCCCGAGGTGGGTGTCGAACAGGCCGAACACGCCTTCGGCCAGGGTGTCGCCCAATTCCTCGCCCCGGGCACGGCGGGGGTCGCGGTAGGGGTCGTAGTCCTTCTGGATCGCCGTGCCGGTGGTCGCGGACGGCCGCAGCTTCATGCCGTCCATCAGGAAGAACCAGTCTTCGTTGTAGATGTTCGGGAAGAACGAGCTGAACGCCGCTTCGCCGACCGCGAGCGCGCCGCCGCCGATGAAGGTGTCCTGCTTCTGTCCCGCGTCCCGGATCGCGTGGCACACGACGGAGTTGTCCGGCATGCCCTTGTTGGCCAGGCCGACCACCGGGTACTCGTCGAGCAGGCCGGCTGCGACGCCGAGGTCCGCCGGGTGCGGCAGCGCGATGTCGTCGTCGAGGAAGAGGATCCGCTTCCAGCCGGCGAGCACCGCGATGAGCAGCCCCAGGTTGCGCTTGTAGCTCGTGTCGGTCTGCCGCCGGAACCGGGTGAAGCGCAGGATCTCGTCCGTGGCGAACGTGGGCACGAGGCCGGGGTTGAGCAGGTCGGTGTCGATCGCGAGGGCGCGGACACCGGCACTCTTGGCCTCCAGGGCCGCAGCCGATGCCGTGGACCGCAGGCTGCACAGCAGGAGCAGGAAGACTCCGCGTTCCTTGGCCACGGCGATGGCCTGCCGCAGATAAGCGGCCGGGCGGCCGGTGGGCACGATGATCGCGTCCATCGCCGCACCGGAGACGTCCAGGGTGTCGAAGTGCGCCAGGAGGTCCTGGTGCGACTCGTGCTGCCGCGCGTTCACTCGGCAGCCTCGGGCCACTCGTGCAACCGGTTCTCCTCGAGGGTCCAGTCGGGGGTCAGCCCCTGTCCCCCGACGACAGGCACGCGGCTGATGATGCTGAAGGATTCCACATCGCCGAACCGGTCTTGCACGTACGCGGTGTTACGGTCGCGAAAACGCGCGTCCGTGAGCGCGCGAACAGCTCCGAGCGTGCCACGACCGTACATACCATTGCATACGGTCACAGTCCTCTTTCGGTTGAACGGACTTTCGCCGCGGTAGAAGTGGGCGACGTCCTCCAGGAGGTGTTCCCGCCGGTCGAGCTTGGGTTCGAACAATTTCGGACGCCCGTCCTGCTGGACCCGGAACCCGCCGTGTTCGGCGTCGTCCACCCGGCCGACCTGCTCCACCGGCAGGTCCACGCGCTCGATCACGTCCCGGGTCACCGAGTTCCAGTCCACGCCGCCGAGCAGCACCAGGTGGCTCGTGTAGTCGTCGGCCGCCAACTCCTCGCTGGTGCAGAACTTGACGTTGTTGTCCGGGTTGCGCGAGCGGATGTGCCCGAACAGCTCGATCAGCGCGTCCGGGTCGGCGTAGGTGTACAGCGAGACGAAGTCGGCGCTCTCCGGGTCTGCATAGGACAGGTGCCGCCGGTACTTCTCCGGCAGCGGTGCGCACACGATCGTGATGTTCTGGTCTTGCTCGAACGTCCAGATGTCGGCCACCGGGGCCGGCGGCGCGACGAGCGGCCGGCCTTCGCGCAGCTGCAGCAACTCGGCCAGGAGCCGGCTGCGCTGCGCCCGCTCCTCGTCCGTCAGTTGTCCGATGGGGAGGACGCGCAGCGTGCCGCTGTCCAGCGACCGCCGGGTCGCGAACAGCGTCGCGTAGGCGTCGAGCCGCCTGGTCGGCGGCGTGACCGGCTTTTCGGTGTTCTCCCACGACGAGATGAGGGAGATGCTGAGGGACTTGTTCCCGCCGAGCGCCTTGGCGAGCTGGGCCTGGGTGATCCCGGCGTCGGGCCACTGGGTCTCGCGCAGCGCGCGCAGGCGGTGAGCGAGCGCGGACCACTGTGGCTGGGCTGGGGACACGACTCGGGCCGCCCTTCAGGAAATTTCAGTACTCCCGATGAGGGCGCCAATACTACTCCCCGTCACTAGTGGCTTGGTCGGCGCCCCGCCGAACCTGGGACTGAAACGTTACGCTCAGCGGAACTTCCCCGCACCGAACAGATAACACCGATTCATCTCAGTTGATCCCGGGTACTTCACGCCTTACAGTCTCCTTGACTGAACTTCAGTTTCGACCTGAAGGCAGGAGCAGGCCATGAGTACTCCAGCGCAACACGTCCCCCTCCACCGGGCCATGGTGGCGGTCGACATCGAAGGCTCGACGACGCGGACCAACCCCGCCAGGGCCCGGCTCCGCACCGTCCTGTTCGAGCTGCTGGACGAGGCCTTCCTGGCCGGCGGGATCACCAAGAAGTTCCGCGACGGCTTCGTCGACCGGGGCGACGGCGCGCTGTGCCTGGTCCGGCCGGTCGACCAGGCACCGAAGCCGGTCCTGCTCACCATCGTCGTCCCGACCCTGGCCGAACTGCTGGACAAGCACGCCGAAAGCCATCCCGAGCTCGCCTTCCGGCTCCGGGTCGCCGTGCACGCCGGCGAGGTGCACTACGACAGCCGCGGTCCGTACGGCGAGGACGTCGACATCGCCTGCCGCTTCGTCGACGCGAAGGAACTCCGGCGGCAGCTGAGTATCACGGCCGCCCCGCTCGTGCTCGTCATATCACCGGAGATGCACCGCTCGGTCGTCCGGCACGGCTACCCGGGGATCGACCACACCACGTACTTGCAGACGGTGCCGATCAAAGTCGGCACCCAGCGGCTCCGCGGGTGGCTTCACACCCCCGAAGCCGCCCGGCGCCCGGAGGACATGACCGCGTAGCACGAAACGAGGTGGGGACCGTGGAACCGACGGGCTTCTGGGCCGAGCTGGCCCCGGCCGATCGCCGCGAGGTGGCGGAATCCGCCACGCGGCGCTCCCACCGGCGCGGGCAGGCCGTGTGCCGGGAAGGCGACCTCTCCAGTGTCGTGCTGGTGCTGCTGTCCGGGCACGTGCGGATCGTCCACGGCACGCCCGACGGGCGGGACGTCGTCGTCGGGGTGCGCGGGGCCGGGGACGTCATCGGCGAACTCGCCGCGATCGACGAACTGCCGCGCTCGGCGACCGTCGAGGCGCTGGACGACCTCGAAGTGCTCGAAATCCCCGGCGACCGGTTCGCCGCGCTGTGCCGCACGCGGCCGCGGATCTCCTGGGCGCTGCTGCTCGTGCTCTCGGCCCGTCTCCGGTCCGTCGCCCGGCAGTGGCTGGACGTCGGCGGCGGGGCCGCGGCGCGCCGGGTGGCGGCGCAGCTCATGCAACTGGCCGTCCAGCACGGCGTGCCGCTCGGGGACGACGTCCGGATCGTCGTCCCCGCCACCCAGGCGGAGCTGGCGATGACCGCGGCGATGTCCCGCGAATCCTGGGCGCGCGCGACGCGCGACCTGCGGCGCCAAGGGGTGATCAGCACCGGCAGAAGACAGGTGACGATCCACCGCATGGCCGAACTTCGACGACTGGCGAGCTGAATCCCGCGCTCTGTGTCAGCTGACACACAGGACTCGGCGAGCCGGAGGTTTCCTGGATCCACGGGCAGAGGAGGGCTTTCATGGACCCCTACACCACCCCACCGCGCCGCAGCCGCTGGCGCCGTGGGGTCTACGCGGCCGGTCTCGTCATCCCCTTCACCGCGTCCCAGGTGTGGGCGCTGCTGGTGCTGCTGCGGCTCGCCCCGCTCGACGGGCTGGTGGGGCAGGCCTTCGTCCTCGTCCTGCTCGGCTCCGCCGTCGCCATCTGGGCCGGCTGGCGGTGGACCTGGCAGCTGGGCCGCGACCGCGACGTCAAACCCGAGCCCGCCCCCAAGACCCGGATCCCGACATGACGTCCGGGCCGGTCATCGTCGCCGCCCTCGTGCTGGCCGCCGGTGCCGGACGTCTCCTGCGCCACCTCGGCGGCTCCCTCGGCCGCCGTTCCACCGAAAGGAGCACGGAAATGACCCGCTCGACTCCGACCTTCCCACTGCGGATCTACCACTGGCGGTGGGAAATCCTGGCCGTGACACTGCTCCCCTACGCCGTGGTGAGCTTCGCGCTGTGGGCCGGCCCGCTGTGGGCGTCGGCGGTCCTCGCCACCGCGCTCGGCGTGGCGGTGCTGCGCCGCCGCCAGGTGCAGGCCCGGATCCACGCGATCCGCCTGCAGCACCGGCTCCGGGCGGTGTTCCCCCACCTGCGCCTCCCCGGCGGCCGCCTCCCGGCCATCCTGTGGAGCCGTCCCCGCGGCGGCGACATCGTGGTGTCCCTCTACGGGCGCGAGGCGTTCGAGCACCTGCACCGCCACCGCACGGTCCTCGCGGCGGCGTGCGCGGTGCCCGAGGTGTACGTCGACCGCCACCCGAGGTACGCGAGCCTGGTGACGCTGACGATCAGCCCGACGGCCCCGCGGCGCGAGCCGAGCCGTGCTTCGCTGCCGAGCAACGTGGTGCCGCTGCGGGCGCACAGCTGAGCTCGCCGGTGCCCGGCCGCCGAGCCGGGCACCGCACAGGAACCGCACAGAGAGAACACACGATCACCAAAGCGGCGGCCGCGATCGTGAGGGCATGACAGCCACCGCCCCCGCATCGCGGCCCGGGACCGGCCCGGTCGACCTGGCCGGCCCGCAGCCCGTTCTCGACGTCGTCATCCCGGTCTACAACGAAGAGACCGACCTCGAACCGTGCATCCGGCGGCTGCACGCGCACCTGGCCGAGCACGTCTCCTACCCGTACCGGATCACCGTCGCCGACAACGCGAGCACCGACGCGACGCTGCAGGTGGCCGAACGACTGGCCCGGGAGTTCCCGGAGGTGGCCGTCCACCACCTCGACGAGAAGGGCCGCGGCCGCGCGCTCAACGCCGTCTGGCAGGCCTCCGACGCCGCCGTGCTCGCCTACATGGACGTCGACCTCTCCACCGATCTCGCCGCGCTCGGGCCGCTCGTCGCGCCGTTGCTGTCCGGGCACTCCGATCTCGCCATCGGCAGCAGGCTCGCCCGGGGGGCGCGAGTGGTGCGCGGGCCGAAGCGCGAGTTCATTTCCCGGTGCTACAACCTGATCCTCCGCTCGACGCTCGCCGCGAAGTTCAGCGACGCGCAGTGCGGTTTCAAGGCCATCCGCGCCGACGTCGCCCGCGAGCTGCTGCCGCACGTCGTGGACACCGGCTGGTTCTTCGACACCGAGCTGCTCGTTCTGGCCCAGCGCGCCGGGCTGCGGATCCACGAGGTGCCCGTCGACTGGGTCGACGATCCGGATTCGTCGGTCAACATCGTGCGCACCGCCACCGAAGACCTCAAGGGCATCGCCCGTGTCACCAAGGCCACCTCCACCGGCGAGATCCCGGTCAGCCGGCTGCGCGAGCAGCTCGGACGGCAGCCGATCGGCGTCGACGCGCCGGGCGTGCCGCCGCGGCTGGTGACGCAGCTGGTGCGGTTCGCCGCCATCGGCGTCAGCAGCACGCTCGCCTACCTCGTGCTGTTCCTGCTGCTGCGCACGGTCGTCGGCGCGCAGGCGGCGAACTTCACCTCGCTGCTGGTGACGGCGATCGGGAACACCGCGCTGAACCGGCGGCTCACGTTCGGCATCCGCGGCCGGGCCGGTGCCGGGCGCCACCAGTTCGAAGGGCTGCTCGTCTTCGGCCTCGGGCTCGCGCTCACCAGCGGATCGCTCGCTCTGCTCAACGGATCCACCACCCCCGGCCTGGTGCTGGAGATCACCGTGCTGGTGCTGGCGAACCTCGCCGCCACGGTGCTCCGGTTCCTGCTCCTGCGCGGCTGGGTGTTCCACCCGCGCCGCCAGGCCACCACCCAGAAGGAGTACTGATGACCGCCGTCCTGCCCGCCCCGGTTTCCGAACCCCGGCACCGCAAGGAGTCCGCCGCGCACGCACCACCGCGCTGGGTCCGCCCGGCGGTGTTCGGGCTGCTGGCCGCGACCGCGGTGCTGTACTTCTGGAACCTCACCGCGTCCGGCTACGGCAACTCGTTCTACGCCGCCGCCGTCCAGTCCGGCACGCAGAGCTGGAAGGCGTGGCTGTTCGGCTCGCTGGACTCGGGGAACGTCCTGACCGTCGACAAGCCGCCCGCGGCCCTCTGGGTCGGCACGGCGTTCGCCCGGATCTTCGGGTTCTCGAGTTTCACAGTGCTGGCCCCGCAGGCGCTGATGGGTGTCGCGTCCGTCGGGATCCTGTACCTGACGGTGAAACGGACGTCCGGCCCGGTCGCCGGGCTCATGGCCGGGGCGATGCTGGCGGTGACACCGGTCGCGGCGCTGATGTTCCGCTTCAACAACCCGGACGCGCTGCTGGTGCTGCTGATGGTGGCGGGCGCCTACTTCGTCGTGCGCGCCGCGGAAAAGGCGAGCCCCCGGTGGCTGGCGCTGGCCGGTGTCGCGCTCGGGTTCGGCTTCCTGACGAAGATGATGCAGGCGTTCCTGGTGCTGCCGGCGTTCGGGCTGGCGTACCTGCTCGCGGCGCCGACGTCGCTGGGCAAGAGGCTGCTGCACCTCGGCGGCGCGGTCGTCGCGCTGGTCGTGTCGGCGGGCTGGTACATCGCGCTGGTGGACCTGTGGCCGGCGGCGTCGCGGCCGTACATCGGCGGGTCCGAAGGGGACAGTCTGCTCGAACTGGCGTTGGGCTACAACGGTTTGGGCCGCATCTTCGGCGGCGAAGGCAACGGCGGCGGCATGGGTGGCGGCGGCATGGGCGGCAACACCGGGTTCGGCGGGTCGACGGGCCCGTTCCGGATGTTCGGCGCCAGCTTCGGCACGGAGATCTCCTGGCTGCTGCCGGCCGCGCTGATCGGCCTGGTGGCCGGGCTGTGGTTCACGCGGCGCGCGCCGCGGACGGACCGGACCCGGGCGGCGCTGGTGCTGTGGGGCGGCTGGCTGGTCGTCACGGCGGCGGTGTTCAGCTTCATGAGCGGCACCGTGCACCCGTACTACGCGGTGGCGCTGGCCCCGGCGATCGCCGCGCTGGTCGCGATTTCGGGCAGTGCTCTGTGGCGGGGCCGGGCGCACCTGGCACCGCGGGCGGCGCTGGCCGGGATGGTCGTGGCGACGGCGGTGTGGTCGTTCATCCTGCTGGACCGGACGCCGGAGTGGTTCCCGGCGCTGCGCTGGATCATCGCGGTGCTCGGGGTGCTGGTGGGCACGGTGCTGGTGATGGGCGTGCCGGGCGCTCGCCGCACGGCCGCGGTGATCGCGGCGGCGGTGGTCCTGACGATCGGCGTGTCGTCGGCGGCGTACGGCGTCGAGACGGCTTCGGTGGCGCACAGCGGATCGATCCCGACTTCGGGCCCGACGTCGAGTTCGATGGGCGGCTTCGGCGGCGGGTTCGACGAGTCGTCGAGCGCGATCGGGACGTTGCTGGCGCAGACGACGACGAAGTGGGCGGCGGCGACCACGGGTTCGCAGAGCGCGGCCTCCCTGGAGCTGGCCAGCGGCAAGGCGGTGATCGGCATCGGCGGCTGGAGCGGCTCGGACCCGGCCCCCACGCTGGACGAGTTCAAGGCGTACGTCGCGGCGGGCGAAGTCAAGTACTACATCGAGGGCGGCCGCGGAGGTGGCCCGGGCGGCGGCTCGTCGGAAATCACGGAGTGGGTGACGGCGAACTTCACCGCCACGACGGTGGACGGCCAGACGGTGTACGACCTGCAGAGCTGAGCATCGTGCGAAGGGGCCGCTCACGGC
>NZ_JBSGJD010000185.1:0-20305 GCF_053605405.1 Amycolatopsis sp. NPDC003861 | reverse complement strand
TTCGGTGCGTCTGACGCACCGAACGCCACATTGGGTGCGCTGGACGCAACCAATGCCACATTGGGGCGCTTTACGCGGGGCGAGGTGAACCGATCCGGCCAGTGCGCAAACGGGTGAAATCGGCGTCTGCCATGCTCTGCCCCATGGTCGCGCTGAACTCCGACAACACCGCTCGCCGGGCGCCCGCCATCTGGCGGACCATGCTGAACATCGACCGCGGGCTGGTGAACCTGGTCGGCCGGCTGACCGTCAGCGGCCGGGTGCCCGCGCAGCTGCGGGGCAAGCCGCTGCTGATGGCCGCGAACCACATCGGCGTGTTCGACGCCTTCGTGCTGATGGCGGCGTGCAAGCGGATCGGCATCAACCCGCGGTTCATGCTGGCCGGCGGCATCCTCGACGCGCCCGTGATCGGGCCGGCGCTGCGGGTCAGCGGGCACCTGCGGGTCGACCGCAAGAACGCCGGCACCGCCGTCGGGCAGTTCGCCGAGGCCGTCGAGGCGATGAAGACCACCCGCGAGCCGATCATCGTCTACCCGGAGGGCCGGATCAGCCACGACCCCGGCCTGTGGCCGGAGCGCGGCAAGACCGGCGCGGCGCGGCTCGCGCTGGCCTCGGGCGTGCCGGTGATCCCGATCAGCCAGTGGGGCGCGCACGAGGCCGTCTACTGGGGCACCGAGACCGTCAACGGCCCGGCCGACCTGATCCCGCTGGCCCGCTCGGGGCTGAGCGCTCCGCTGCGCCGGCCGCGGTTCCGGGTGCACTTCGGCGACCCCGTCGACCTCTCCGACGTCGACCCGCAGCGGCCGGGCGCCGGCGTGCGCGCGCACGCGAAGATCATGCAGGCGATCACCGACGGTCTCGTCCCGCTGCGCCGCGACGAGCTCGACCGGCCCAAGTTCCACGACCCGACGCGCCCCACCGACACGGTCAGCCCCTGGAAGCCGCCGTCCGTACTGTGAGACGGGCGGGCAAGGCCGCCTAGAGTCGGCGGACGTGAGCACACGGATACTCGTCGTCTACTACAGCTCGACCGGGAACACCGCCGCCCTCGCCGAGTCGCTCGCCGCGGGCGCGCGCGAGACCGGGGCCGACGTGCGGGTGCGGACGGTGCCGGAGACCGTGCCCGCCGACGCGATCGCGCGGAACCCGCGCTGGCGGGCCTGGGTCGACGCCGGCCCGCACCACGAGCTCGGCACCCTCGGCGACCTCGAGTGGGCCGACGGGCTCGCCGTCGGCAGCCCGACCCGCTTCGGCGACCCGGCCGCCCAGCTGAAGTCCTTTTTGGACAGCACAGGTGGCTTGTGGGCGCAGGGAAAGCTGGCGGACAAGGTGGCGACGTCGTTCACCACGGCGTCCACCGCGCACGGCGGCCTGGAGTCGACGCTGCTGGCGATCAACAACGTCTTCTACCACTGGGGCGCGATCGTGGTGCCGCTCGGCTACACCGACCCGCACCTGAAGGAGTCGGGCAACCCGTACGGCGGCTCGTTCGTGTCCCGGAAGTCGGCGGCGCCGGACGACACCGCCCTCGACGCGCTGCGGCTGCAGGGCCGGCGGCTGGCGACCATCACTACGCACGTCGCCACCGGGCTGAAGCACACCGGATGACGGCCCGGGCGCCTCAGCCCGGCCACGGTTTCAGCGCCGGGCGGCGTTCCGGCGGCGCACGGCCCAGGCACTGCCGGCCCCGACGAGGACGAGCGCCCCGCCGGCGACGAGCGCCGGAGCGGCGGAGCCGTCATCGGCCGGACCACCGCCGGTCTGCGGCGCACCGTGCGGCTTCACCACAACCTGCGGCGCGGGCTTCGGCTGCGGCTTGGTGGGTTTCGGCGCCGGCTTGGTGTGCGTCGGCTTGGTGGACGCCGGCGGGTCGCCCCACCCCGGTATCGGGGGCACCCCGACCCGGAAGCGACGGATGGCGTGACCGTTGCCGCCGTCGAGGCAGATCATCGTGGCTTCCCAGTAATCCGGCGCCACATTGGTGAAGGTGCGCGAATACACCTTCCCCTTCTTGGTCATCAAACCCAGCTGCTTCGGGAACTGACCCCGGTAGATGTCGTAGTACGCCTGGGCCTCGACACCCTCGGTGGGACAGGTACCCGTGACGGTCACCGTGGTTCCCGACACCTTGACACTCATCGACGTCGGATTGCCCGGCACCCCTTCGGCGGCGGACGCCACCACCGGCGACACCAGCACACAGCCGGCCGCCACACCCGCGGCGGCAAAAGATCTTCGCATTGCTGCACCTCCAGGTTCCTCGCACGGCAACTGCGCGCGAGCCTCTTGGAGACGCCCGCCGCCGGATCGGTGGTTGCCACCCGGACGTAACGAAACGGACTCGCCGAAATCAGTCCTCTTCGGACAGTCCCAATGCCGCCGGTCGGTTCCCGGCCGCACCCCGGTGAACGTGCTGGACTGCTTTTCGCGTGACCAGCGTAACCGGGAAAATCGCTTCGGCGGTCACGTCGGGCCACCTACAGTCGCGGTGGTGACCACCGAACTCCCCGTCCTCGCGCCGCCCCGGGTCGCCCACCGGGGCCGGGGGACCGCCTATGTCCTGCTCGCCGCCCTGTTCTTCAGCACGTCGGGCACCCTGGGCAAGTCCGTGATGTCCGCCGGGGTCACCCCGCAGCAGGTGGCCGCGGCGCGGATCGCGCTGGCCGGCGTGGTGCTGCTCGCCGGGGTGGCGCTGGTGGCGCCGCGGAAGCTGCGGGTGCGCCGGGCGGAGCTGCCCGTCCTGGCCGGGTACGGCCTGCTCGGCGTGGCCGGCGTGCAGCTGCTCTACTTCGTCGCCGCGGGGCGGATCCCGGTCGGGATCGCCATCCTGCTGGAGTTCGTCTCGCCGGTGCTCATCGCGCTGTGGGTGCGGTTCGTGCGGCGGCACCGGCTGCCGCGGGCGGTCTGGGGCGGCATCGCGCTGGCCATGGCCGGGCTCGCGCTGGTCGCCCAGGTCTGGGACGGCGTCACGCTGGACGGGCTCGGCCTGCTGGCCGGCTTCGGCGCGGCGCTCTGCTCGGCCGGGTACTTCCTGCTGGGCGAACGCGGGGTGGCCGGGATCGACCCGCTGGGCCTGGTCACCTGGGGCATGGTGATCGGCGCGGTCGCCATCAGCTTCGTCGCGCCGCCGTGGACGTGGCCCGCCGCGCTGCTCGACGTCCCGGTCGGGTTCGGCGCCTGGCACCCGCCGGTGTGGCTGCTGCTGACCCTGCTGGTGGTGGTCGCGACGGTCCTCGCGTACGTCTGCGGCATTTCGGCGCTGCGCCACCTGCCGGCGTCGGTGGCGAGCGTGCTCGGGCTGGTCGAACCGGTGATCACGATCTTCGCGGCGTGGGTGCTCATCGGCGAGGAGCTCGCGTGGCCCCAGCTGCTCGGGTCGGCAATCCTGCTGGCCGGCGCGTACATCGTGCAGCGCTACTCGGCGATCCTCAGCGGGTGAGCTTGCGCAAATTCTGCGTCTGACGTCGCCCGGGTGGACAATTCCCGCGATCGATGCCCACCCGGGGAGGAAGCACCTTGGCGACGAAGTCCGGGCTGCGGCCCGACCTGCGGCAGCGGCACGTCCGGATGATCGCCCTCGGCGGGATCATCGGCGCGAGCCTGTTCATCGGCAGCGGCGCGGTGATCCACACCGTCGGGCCGGCCGCGGTGCTGTCCTACGCCGTCGGCGGGTTGCTCGTCGTGCTGGTGATGCGGATGCTCGGCGAGATGGCGACGGCGGCGCCGGCACTGGGTTCGTTCATGGAGTACGCGCGCGACGCGCTCGGCGGCTGGGCGGGCTTCACCATCGGCTGGCTGTACTGGTACTTCTGGGTCGGCGTGGTCGCGTTCGAGGCCGTCGCGGGCGCGAAGATCCTGCAGGGCTGGATCCCCGGCGTCCCGCAGTGGGTGTTCTCGCTGGCGCTGATGCTCCTGCTGACGGCGACGAACCTGGCGTCGGCGCGTTCCTTCGGCGAGACGGAGTTCTGGCTGGCCTCGATCAAGGTCGCCACCATCGTCGTGTTCCTGCTGCTCGGCACGCTGTTCGTGCTGGGGCTGTGGCCGGACGCGCACTTCTCGGCCGGCAACATCGGCCTCGACGGCTTCGTCGCGAACGGGCCGTTTTCGGTCGTCCACGGCGTGGTCATCGTGATCTTCTCGTACTTCGGCGCGGAGATCGTCACGATCGCGGCGGCGGAGTCCGACCAGCCGGAGACGGCGGTCCGCAAGGCGACCTCGACGATCGTCTGGCGCGTGATCGTGTTCTACGTGGGTTCGGTGGCCCTGCTGGTGATGATCACACCGTGGCGCGAAATCCCGAGCGAGACGAGCCCGTTCGCGGCAGCGTTCGGCCGCTTCGGCGTCCCGGCGGCGTCGACGATCGTGTCGGCGGTGGTCCTGACGGCGGCGTTGTCGGTCCTGAATTCGGGGCTGTACACGGCATCCCGGATGCTGTTCGCGCTGCGCCGCCACGGCTGGGCGCCGGGCTGGATCGCGGACACGAACGCGCGAGGCGTGCCGTGGAAGGCCATCCTGGCGTCGACATCGGTCGGGTACGTGGCGGTGTTGATGAGTTACGTGTCCCCTGACAAGATCTTCTACTTCATCATCAATTCGGCGGGCGCGGTGGCCCTGTTCGTGTACGCGATCATCTGCGGCTCCCAGATCAGGATGCGCCGCACGCTCGAAGCGACGGCGCCGGAGAAGCTGAAGCTGCGGATGTGGGGCTACCCGTGGCTGAGCTGGGTGACCCTGGCGCTGACGCTGGTCGTGGTGGCCTCGATGTTGTTCGTCGACGAGGACGCCCGGGCGCAGCTGTCCTTGAGCCTGATCAGCCTGGCGGTGATCCTCGGCGTCTACGCCCTCATCCGCCGGCGCACGTCCCGTGATTCCGCACGTATCTCGCGTGATTGAACCCGGAACTCGCGTGAATGGAGCCGTAACTCGCGAATTACGGCTTTGATCACACGAGTTCCGGCCCTGGTCACGCGAGATCCGGGTCCGATCACGTGCTCAGCCGCCGGCGATGCGGGACAGGGCCCCGAAAAACACGTCGGTGATCTTCGCCGGGTCCGGGGCCACGAAGGCTTGTCCGCCGGTGGCTGCCGTCAGCTGGTCGAGTTCCGACTTGTCCGCGTCCGGGCCGATGCCCACTCCGATCAGGGGGATCGGGCGGCGGGCGTCCTGCAGTTTTGCCAGCTCTGTCAGCAACTCCGCGCGGGAGATGCCGTGCGGGTCCTCGTTGCGGCCGTCCGTCATCACGATCACCAGGTTCAACCGGCCCGGCTCCCACTCGCGGCGGGCGGTCCGGTAGGTGTCCAGCACGCTGTCGTACAGGCCCGTTCCGCCGTTCGGGGTGGCCGTCACCTGGCCCAGCCTCTCCAGTGCTCCGCCGGCCAGGTGCTGGGCGACCGACGCCATCGGGAGCAGCTCGCGGTAGTCCTTGTCGCCGTCGAGGCGGGTCGAGAACGCCAGCATGCGCAGCTGCGTCGCTGGTTTGAACAGGTGCATCGCCTTGGCCGCCGCCTGCATCGTCACCTGCATGCGGTTCAGGCCGGTTCCCGGGACCTGCGCGTTCATCGAACCCGACACGTCGATCAGCACCTGCACGCGCGCGCTCAGGTTGATGCCCGCCCACTGGTTGAGCAGCTCGTCGACCTCCGGGCCGGACGGGAGGTTCGCCGTCCGGATGCCCTCCGGCTGCACCCTCGGGTCGTCGGTGTGGTCGCGCAGGGCCTGGCCGCCCGCCGCGCGCAGGCCGGTGCGGGCGATCGCGTCCGACCCCGTGTCGCCGAGGACCGCGTCGCGCAGCGCGTCGACGAGCGGGCGCTGCTGCGGCGTGATCCGGCCCAGCTCCGCGAACGGGTAGTCCAACGTCGGCACCGCCGTCGAATAGACAGCCACGAGCGGGGACTTCGAGTCCTCGACGTTGTGGCGCAGCAACGCATTCTCCGACGCCGGGAACGCCGTCACCGCGGCCGCGCTGCCGCCGTCGCTCGAGCCCGGCAGCCGGGCGATCAGTTCCGTCTCCGCGCCGAGGGTGTTGGCCGAGAAGCGCCGCAGCGTCGCCACGTACGCGCCCGACGGCTCGGGCGCCGCCTTGACGCTGTCGCGCAGACCGAGCAGCGCCAGCGCGCCGACCGGATCGCGCGCCGGGTCGGACATGCCCGGCACCACGCCCGGCGCGGCCAGCGCTTCCGCCCAGGTCGGCACGTGGTCGGGCCAGCCGAGCCCCTTGACGACGTCCGCGGCGACCGCCAGCACCACCGGCGAGCTCGCCACCGACGCCCCGGTTTCGGGGACGTCGGCCGCGCCGAGCTGGTGGGCGCGGCGCAGCGCGAGCGTGGAATCCGGCACCCAGACCTGCGGCCGCGGGCTGCCGTCCGACATGGCGAGCCGCTCGGCCGCCTGCGTCGCCTCCCGCGTCTGGATCTCGATGCTGCCGCACTTCAGGTCGAGACCCTGCACGACGAGCGAAAGCGCGGGCGCGATGTCCGGCGAAGCGGTGACGAGGACTTTCGCGGGCTGCTCGCACGACGGCCGGGCACGCACGGTCGTCACCGTCACCCACGCGCCGGCTCCGAGAACGAGCACGATGCCGGTCGCGAGGGCGGGCACGAGCAGCCGGCGTCGTCTACCGTCCGAATGACGTCCCATCGGCGCGGCCTCTCTGCGCGAGGCGGGGTGGGATCAAGGTTATCCCGCGGCAAAGCGGCGGCTCATGGGCCGGACGGCCTAACAAGCGTGCAGGCCGCACCGAGGGAGTTCCTCGACGCGGCCTGCACGGTGTGTCAGGTCTAGACCGGGATGACCGTCGGGACGATCATCGGGCGGCGGCGGTAGGTGTCGGCCACCCAGCGGCCCACCACCCGGCGGACCGCCTGCGCGATCCGGTGCGTGTCGGTGATGCCCTCGGCCTCCGTGCGCGCCAGCTCCATCTCCACCAGCGGCACCACGGCGGCGAGCGCCTTCGGGTCGTCGGAGAAGCCGCGGCCGGACACCGTGGGGCTGCTGACCGCGCGGCCGGTGCTGGAGTCCACCGCGACCGTGATCGCGATGAACCCGCCCTCGCCGAGGACCAGCCGATCCGACAGCGTCGACTCCCCGACGTCCCCGACCGACAGGCCGTCGACGTACACGTGCCCGACCTCGACGCGGCCGGTGCGGGAGGCCTTGCCGTCCACGAGGTCCACGACCACGCCGTCCTCGGCGATGACCACGTTCTCCGGGGCGACCCCCGTGCGGACGGCCAGCTCGCCGTTCGCGCGCAGGTGCTTCCACTCGCCGTGGACCGGCATCACGTTGCTCGGGCGCACCGCGTTGTACAGGTACAGCAGCTCGCCCGCCGACGCGTGGCCGGACACGTGGACCTTCGCGTTGCCCTGGTGGACGACGTTCGCGCCGAGCCGGGTCAGGCCGTTGACCACGCCGAACACCGCTGTCTCGTTGCCCGGGATCATCGAGCTGGCCAGCACGACGGTGTCGCCCGCG
Source organism: Amycolatopsis sp. NPDC003861 (assembly GCF_053605405.1). Taxonomy (NCBI): domain Bacteria; kingdom Bacillati; phylum Actinomycetota; class Actinomycetes; order Pseudonocardiales; family Pseudonocardiaceae; genus Amycolatopsis; species Amycolatopsis sp. NPDC003861. The sequence goes on along the minus strand of NZ_JBSGJD010000185.1, from coordinate 12,835 downwards.
CGGATCGAGATCTGCCGGTGCTCGCCGCGCGCCATCCGCGACAGCGCCGAGAGCGGCTCGCCCTGCGACCCCGTCGAGACGAACAGGACCTTGCTCTCCGGCAGCGTGCTCGCCTGGTCGAGGTCGACGAGCAGGCCGTCCGGCACGTTCAGCAGGCCCAGCTCGGCCGCGATCCCCATGTTGCGGACCATCGACCGGCCGACGAACGCGATCCGGCGGCCGTGCCGCTCGGCGGCGTCGAGGACCTGCTGGACGCGGTGGACGTGGCTGGCGAAGCACGCCACGATCACCCGCTGGTCCACGCGCCGGACGACGTCGTCGAGCACCGGGCCGATGTCGCGCTCGGGCATGACGAACCCGGGCACCTCGGCGTTGGTCGAGTCGACGCAGAACAGGTCGACACCCTCGTCGCCGAGCCGGGAGAAGCCGGCCAGGTCGGTGAGGCGCCCGTCCAGCGGGAGCTGGTCGAGCTTGATGTCGCCGGTGTGCAGGACCACGCCAGCCGGGGTGCGGATCGCCACCGCGAGCGCGTCCGGGATGGAGTGGTTGACCGCGAAGAACTCGAGGTTGAACACGCCGACGTCGCGGCGCTCGCCCTCGCGGACCTGGATGAGGTTCGGCCGCTGCCGGTGCTCCTTGGCCTTGGCCGCGAGCAGGGCGTTGGTGAACTTCGAGCCGTAGATCGGCAGGTCCGGCCGCAGCCGCAGGAGGAACGGGACGGCACCGATGTGGTCTTCGTGCCCGTGGGTGAGCACCAGGCCGTCGATGTCGTCGAGGCGGTCCTCGATCGCGCGGAAGTCGGGCAGGATCAGGTCGACGCCGGGCTGGTCGTCCTCGGGGAAGAGCACCCCGCAGTCGACGATGAGCAGGCGGCCGCCGAACTCGAAGACGGTCATGTTGCGCCCGACCTCGCCGATGCCGCCGAGCGCGACGACGCGCAAGGCACCCTCGGGCAGTGCGGGCGGGGCGTTGGTGGGGCCTGGACCAGGGGGAAGTGAGCTCACCGAGGCAGGGTCCCAACGCTGGTGTGCGAGGTCGGCGCGACGTAGGCCGCTCGCGAATCTGCTTGTGCCACCCGCTCACCATGCCAGTCCTGGGCCGCCGTGTCGCCCAGCGGCACGCCGCCCTGGGCAAGATCAGCGGCGATCAGGGCCGTCTGCTCGGGAGTCGGCGCGACGATCGGCAGCCGCGGGTCACCGATGTCGAACCCGCGCAGCCGCAGCGCCGCCTTGCTGAAAGCGACCCCGCCGACCCGCGACATCGCGCGCAGCACCGGCAGCATGCCGCGGTGGTTGGTGCGCGCCGTCGAGGTGTCGCCGTTCTCGTAGGCGTCGATCATCGCGCGGATCCGGCCCGCGACGACGTGACCGATCACACTCACCACGCCGACGCCGCCGACGGAGATCCACGGCAGGTTCAGGCCGTCGTCGCCTGAGTAGTAGGCGAGGTGGGTGTTGGCGATGACCTCGGAGCCGGCGATCAGGTCGCCCTTGGCGTCCTTGACCGCGACGATCCGCGGGTGCTCGGCCAGCCGCAGCAGCGTGTCGACCTCGATCGGGACGACCGAGCGCGGCGGGATGTCGTAGAGCAGCACGGGCAGCCCGGTGCTGTCGGCGACCGTGGTGAAGTGCGCGAACAGCCCGGCCTGGCTGGGCCGCGAGTAGTACGGCGTGACGACCAGCAGGCCGTGCGCCCCGGCCGCCTCGGCCTGCTTGGCCTGCTCGATGCTGTGCGCGGTGTTGTTGGTGCCCGCGCCGGCCACGACGGCTGCGCGGTCGCCGACGGCCTCGACCACGGCGCGGATCAGGTCCTGCTTCTCCGCGTCGCTCGTGGTCGGGCTCTCGCCGGTGGTGCCGTTCACCACGAGGCCGTCGTTCCCCAGCTCCACGAGGTGCTCGGCCAGCTCCTGCGCCCGCTTCAGGTCCAGCGCGCCCTCGGCGTCGAACGGGGTGGCCATCGCGGTGAGCACGCGCCCGAACGGCCGTCCGGGCGCTGCGGTAGGTGGGTTGGACATGGGGAGACGGTACCTCGCCGGTCCGACGAAAACCGCGTCGACCTGGTCACCAGGAGGATTTCCCGGGCCGGGCCGCTCGTCGCGGAACTTCTACTTGACCTTGGTCACGATCGGGGCGGAGATCGGGCCGCCGTCGGCCTTGGCGAGAACGCAGTAGAACTCGCGCGTCGGGTACTCGCCGGTCTTGTCGGGCACGCTCTGCCACTCGCCCTGGGTCGGGACGAGCGCGCGGTACTTGAGACCGTCGCGCTGGGTGGCGGGGACGATCGAGGAGTGGAAGGCGGCCGCACAGCGGGCCTCGGCAACCGCCGTGACGGCATCGAGGCCCGGGTAGGCGGCGACCTCCGCGTCGCTGTCGGACCAGCTCGTGGTGCCGATGGCGTCCCCGCTGTCGTAGATCTCCAGGGTGTGGCTCCTCTTGCAGTCGCCGCTGTTCTCGTCGCTGATGACGCCGCGGTCCTGGACCTGGGCGTTGTAGCAGACGTAGCTGGAGCTCGCGTCGACGCCCATCTGACCGCCGAGGCCGAACGTCATGGTCGGCAGCTTCTGGGCGTCCACGGCGGGCGTCTCGTAGGCCTTGCCGGCGAAGAAGCCGCCGATCAAGGCCGCCACGACCAGCACCGCGGCGGCGGCGAGCCACAGCGCGCGGTGGGACTTCTTCGCAGGCGGCTGTGGCGCGGCGGCGCCGAGCATCGCGGTGCCGTGGGGCGGGGTGGGCCGGATGCCTTGCGCCGTGGTCAGCAGGTTCTGGGCCTGCGGCGCGCTCAGCCGCGCGTCCGGGTTGGTGACGAGCAGGCCGAGGATGGCCGCGGCGATCGGGCCCTGGCCGCGGGTGAGGTACGGGATCTCGGTCATGATCGCGTGCAGCGTCGCGGCGGTGGTCGCGCGCTCGAACGGGATCGAGCCTTCGACGGCGAAGAACAGCGTCGCGCCGAGGGACCACAGGTCGGACGCCGGCATCGCTTCGCGGCCCTCGACGCGCTCGGGCGCCATGAACGCGGGCGAGCCGACGATCATGCCGCTGGTGGTCAGGCGCGGGTCGTCGACGGCGTGGGCGATGCCGAAGTCGGTGAGCTTCACGCGGCCGTCCGGCGCGACCAGGATGTTCGCGGGCTTGACGTCCCGGTGCACGATCCCGGCGGCGTGGGCCGCCTGCAGCGCGGCGAGCACCCGCTCCCCCAGCTGCGCGGCCTGCGCGGCGGGCATCGGACCACGCTGGCGCACCAGGTCGGCGAGGCTGGGCGCTTCGACGAGCTCCATGACGATGAAGGTCGTCCCGCCGTCGGTGATGACGTCGTAGACGGTGACGATCGCCGGGTCGTTGAGCCGCCCGCCGGTGCGCACTTCGCGGAGGGCGCGTTCGGAGAAGACGGCGGCGGACTCGGCGTCGGGCAGCCGCAGTTCCTTGACCGCGACCTGCCGTCCGATGACCTGGTCCTGCGCCCGCCACACGACACCCATGCCGCCCCGGCCGAGTTCGCCGAGCAGGAGGTAGCGGCCCGCGACGACCCGCTGACCAGGCGTGACGGGTGCCTGCGGCGGATAGGGCCGGGTCTGTTCGTCGGTCACGGTGCTCCTTTTGGCGGCGGTCGCGCAGATGCTAGTCGGACCTCCGCGGAGCGCCGCGGGTTCCGCGGAATTCGTGATGCGGAACGGACGACACGCGTACTCAGAGGGTCGGTCGGCGGTGGGTCTCGCCGCGGTAGGGCAGCCAGCGGTAACCCGGGGCGAAGTCGCTGAACTCGGCCCGTTTGCCCGTCCGGGTCCAGATGTCCTCGGAGACGACGAGGCCCGGGAAGATCGTCAGGTCTTCCTCCGCCAGCAGCTCCGCGTGGGTGCGGAACTCGTCGGTCTCGACCCCGGCGAGGGCGTAGCGGTACACCGGCGGCGCGGTCCGCAGCAGCCAGTAGAGCTGCCGGCCGGCCGCCGTCATGGCCGTCGCGTCTTCGGGCGAGCCGATTCCGGACCGGCTGAGACCTTCCGGGGTCACCCCGCACCACCAGCCGGCGCCGTCGGAGAAGACCCACACCGGCCAGCCGTCGAAGTGGCGGGCGAGGTCGCGGGCGTGGGTCTCGCGCTCCCCGCATTCGGCGTTGAGGGCGAAGATCCAGGCCATGGCCGCTACCCCGTTCCGTGGGTCAACCGGTGACCGTGAGGTAGATGAGCACCAGGTTGAGAGCGATGATGATCGCCGCGATCACCGAGGCCGCGACCGTCGTCAGCCGGCGGTTCGCGTCCGCCCCCATCAGATCACGGTCGGCCGTCAGCCGGATCAGCGGCACCAGCGCGAACGGGATCCCGAACGACAGCACCACCTGCGACACGACCAGCGCCGCGCTCGGGTCGGCGCCCAGCGCCAGCACCACGATCGCCGGCGTCAGTGTCACCAGGCGGCGCAGGACCAGCGGGATCCGCTTGTGCAGCAACCCCTGCATGATCATCGCGCCCGCGTACGCGCCCACCGACGTCGAGGCCAGGCCGGAGGCCAGCAGGCCGATCGCGAACAGCAGCGCGATGCCCGGGCCGAGGGCCGCCGCGACCGCGCCGTGCGCGCCCTCGATGCTGTCCACACCCTCCTGGCCCTGCAGGTTCGTCGCGGCCAGCAGCAGCATGCCCAGGTTCACCGCGCCCGCCAGCAGCATCGCCAGGCCGACGTCGGCCCGGGTCGCGCGCAGCAGGCGGCGGCGCCGGACGCCGTCGGGCCGGCCGTGGCGGTCGCGGACCAGGCCCGAGTGCAGGTAGACCGCGTGGGGCATGACCGTAGCGCCGAGCATGGCCGCGGCGATGAGGACACTGCCCGCGCCGTCGAACTTCGGGACCAGGCCGCCCAGCGTCGACGCGGCCGACGGCGGCTCGACGAACAGGCTGGCCAGGAAGCCGACCGCGATGACCAGCAGCAGCCCGGTCACCACCCGCTCGAACGTCCGCTGGCCGCCGCGGTCCTGGACCGCGAGCAGCGTCAGCGACACCGCGCCGGTGATCAGGCCGCCGACGATGAGCGGGAGGTCGAACAGCAGGTTGAGGGCGATCGCGCCGCCGACCACCTCGGCCAGGTCGGTGGCGATGGCGACGACCTCCGCCTGGGCCCAGTAGGCCAGCCGGGCCGGCCGGGACAGCCGCGCGCGCAGGGCCTCCGGCAGCGACATCCCGCTGACCAGCCCGAGCTTCGCCGACAGGTACTGCACCAGCACGGCCATCAGGTTCGCCGCGACGATCACCCAGACCAGCAGGTAGCCGTAGCGGGCGCCGGCGCTGATGTTGGACGCGACGTTCCCCGGGTCGACGTAGGCGATGGCGGCGACGAACGCCGGCCCGAGCAGGGCCGATCCGGTGCGCAGCCGGGTCGCCAGTCTCGGCCGGACAGCCTCGGTCACAGCCATGGCGCCACCTCTCGAAAACCGGATGTCGGGGACCCTAAACCGAAGTTTAGGCGTGCCGAACTTTGTTTTTCAAGGGTGACTGGGCCCACCCCGGGAGCCGGGTACCCAGCGAAACGCCCCCGAAAAGTCAGGGGTGGGCGACCTCGTGGCCGGCCTCGCGCAAGGCCGCGACCGCGTCGTCGAGGTCGCCCCCGCGGACCAGGATGTGGTCGGTGTCGAACGTCGAGATCGAGAACAACGCCACCCCGGCGGCGGCCAGCTCCGAGGCCAGCGCGGCGATGATGCCGGTGAGGGTGAACTCCAGCGGGCCGCGGACCGAGAGCAGCCGCCAGCCGTCCTCGGCGGCCGTGGCCCCGGCCGGCTCGCGGCCGGCCGGGCAGATCACCGACAGTTCCCCGGGCGTCCGCGTCACCGAAACCAGGGCCTCTCCGGGTTCGAAGAGCTCGGCGGGCACGGCGGCGTCCGCGGGCAGCCGCACGACGGCGTACTCGCCGGGCCGGACGTCGATCGCAAGTCGCTTCATCAGCCTTCCAGCACCTTCGGGCTCGTGGCGATCTCGGTGCCGTCCGGCAACGTCGAGATGGTGAAGTCCGCGAACACGTTCGCCGCGGCCTTCTGCAGCTGCCGCAGGCACTCCACGGCCAGCTCGCGGATTTCGACGTCCGCGTGCTCGGTGGCGCGCATCGCGACGAAGTGCCGCCAGGCCCGGTAGTTCCCGGTGACGACGATGCGGGTCTCGGTCGCGTTGGGCAGCACCGCGCGGGCGGCCTGGCGGGCCTGCTTGCGGCGCAGGGTCGCGCTCGGGACGTCGGCGAACTTCTCCTCGAGCCCGGCCAGCAGCTCGGTGTAGGCGTCGACGCTCGCCCGGGTCGCGGCGAGGAACTTCTCGTGCAGCACCGGGTCGTTCGCGATGATCTCCGGCTCGACGAACTCGGCGTCGCGCTCCGGGACGTACCGCTGCGACAGCTGGGAGTAGGAGAAGTGCCGGTGCCGGATCAGCTCGTGGGTCAGGGAGCGCGAAATGCCGGTGATGTAGAAGGTCACCGAACCGTGCTCCAGCACCGAAAGGTGGCCGACGTCGATGATGTGCTCGAGGTAGCCGGCGTTGGTCGCGGTGGCCGGGTTCGGCTTCTTCCACGACTGGTAGCAGGCGCGGCCGGCGAACTCGGCGAGCGCTTCGCCGCCGTCCGCGTCGGTCGACCACGGCACGTCCCCGGGCGGGAAGAACTCCGTCTTCGCGATCAGCTGCACTCTGGGTGACACGGTTCCGGTCACGTCAGCACTCCTTCTCCCGGTTCCCGCGCAGCCTAACCGCGTGGGGGCGGTCACTCCCGGGGGACACGTGACATCACTCGCCGCCTTGACTGACATCACTGATGACGTCATAGTGGTGTCATGGACTTGACGCCGTACATCGCCAACCTTCGCGAGGACCTCGCGAACACGGCTGCCGCCGGGGACGAGCAGACCCGGCGAGCGGCCGCGCTCCTGTCTTCCGCCCTCGAACCCGCCGTCCGCCTGACCCTGATGAACGCCCTCGCCGACCTCGCCGCCGAGGTCACGGCCGCACTGCCGGGCCAGGTGGTGGACGTCCGGCTCGACGGCCGGGACGTTCGCGTGGTCGTCACCGGCGACGCCGAGGGCACGACGTCACGGGAGACACCACGTGACACCACCCCGCCGCCACCTCCGATCGACGGCGGGGACATCAGCCGGATCACCCTCCGGCTGGTCGAGCAGATCAAGGGGCAGGCCGAACGGGCCGCCGCCGCCCAGGGCGTCTCGCTGAACACGTTCGTGTCGCAGGCGGTCCAGGGCGCACTGGGCCACGGCGCGCTCGGCGGCGGGGGCGCGAGCCGCAAGCACCACGGCAAGAGCGGCGGGAGCGGTTCGCACCTGCACGGCTGGGTCGAAGGCTGAGGGGACGAAACGATGAGTGAAGAACAGACCACACCGGCCGAAGAGCCGAACGACGAACTGGTCCGGGTCGACGAGTTCGAGACCGACGGCCCGCTGGAGCTCGACGTCAGCGTCACGATCGGCCGCGTCGAGGTCGTCCTCGACGGCGACTCCGGCGCCCGCGTCGAGCTGCGGCACGACCAGGGCGAGCAGCAGCCGTGGGTGGCGGGCGTGAACAGCCTGCTGTCCTGGGTCGGCGAGCGCTTCGGCGACCAGCTGGGCGTCGACCCGGCGAGCTCCCCCGCCGAAGCGGTGCGGCAGAGCCGGATCGAGAAGCTCGGCAACCGCCTGGTCGTGAGCGCGCCGAAGGCGTGGCAGCTGCGCAACGTCGCGCTCTCGGTCAAGGTGCACGCGCCGGCGGGCTCGCACGTCGAGGTGCGCGCGGGCGCGGCGGACGTCACGGTCACCGGCTCGGCCGGCCGGGTCGACCTGCTGACCGGCTCCGGCGAGGTGAAGCTCGACCGCGCCGACGGCGCGGCGACCATCCGCACCGGCAGCGGCGCCGTCAAGCTCGGCCCGACGCTGGGCGGGCTGCAGCTGCGCAGCGGCAGCGGCCACGTCGAGGCGTCGTCGATCGCCGGGTCCGCGACGCTGGCCACCGGCACCGGCGACGTCTGGCTGGGCGCGGTTTCGGGCGAGGTGATGGCCCGCACCGGCAGCGGCGACCTGTCCGTGGCCGACGCCGGGTCGGGCTCGCTCGACCTGATCACCGGCTCCGGCGAGGTCCGGATCGGCATCCGCGGCGGCACGTCCGCCGAGGTGGACCTGACCTCCAGCGCCGGCCGCGTCTCCAGCGAGCTGGACGTCGCCGACACCGCCCCCGAGGGCGGCGTGAAGCTGAAGGTCCGCGCCCGCACGGGCACCGGCAACGCCGTGGTGACGCGCGCGGCGGGCTGAGTAAGGGGGAAGAACGGGCCGTTCCCAGCACGGGGGTGCCGGGAACGGCCCGTTCGCGCGAAATACCAGAGCGGGGCGTGCGCAGAAATACGGCGAACGAAGGGTGAATCCGTCGAAATATCGTTTCAGCCGATTACACCAGGATTTCTCGACTTCGCCTTGAACAGATCGCGAGGCTGTCTCGTTTACCTCGGTTGACCGCGCCGGCCTGGCGAAAGGTGACCGAGTGACCGCGCTGATCCACCCCTCCTCGCTGCAGACCCTGACCGCCGCCGACCGCGGGCTGTTCCAGCGGTTCGGCACCGGAAAAACCGCCGGGGTCCCGTTCCGCCGCATTCACGACGCCGTTCTGGCGCAGGCGCGGGCCCGTCCGGACGCCGTGGCCGTGGTGCACTCGGGTGCCTCGCTCACCTACGCCGAACTCGATCGGCGGTCGGCGGCGCTCGCGGCCGTGCTCGCCCGGCTCGGGGTGCGGCCCGGGCACCACGTGGGCCTGTTCCTCACGCGGTCGATCCCGATGGTGGTCGGCATCCTCGCCGTGCTTCGCGCGGGCGCAGCGTACGTGCCGCAGGACATCCGGATCACCCCTCCCCCGCAACTGCGGCACATCGTGGCCACCGCGGGCATCGACGTCGTCCTGACCACCCGCGAGCACGCCGGCGCGCTGCCCGCGGGGCTCGGCCGGGTGGTCGCCATCGACGGCGAACACCCCTACCGGGACGCGCCTCGCGTGGCCGGCGGCGGCACGGCGATGGTGATCTTCACGTCCGGGACGACCGGACGGCCCAACGGCGTCCAGGTCACCCACGCCAACCTCGGCAACGTCCTGCTGACCGCCCCGGGCTCGCTCGGCGTCCGGCCCGGCGACCGGGTGGCGCAGCTGCTGAACATCGCCTTCGACATGGCCGCCTGGGAAATCCTCGGCACCCTCGCCCACGGCGGCTGCCTGCTGGTGCGCGGCAGGGACATCGAGGAGACCGCCCGCGAGGCCGACGTCCTCATCGCCACCCCCGGCGTTCTGTCCACAGTGGATCCACGGGCCTGCCGGCGGGTGCGGACCGTCGCCGTGGCCGGTGAGCGGTGCCCGGCCGCGCTGGCCGACGCCTGGGCGCGGCGGGCGAGCTTCCACAACGCCTGCGGCCCCACCGAAGTCACCATCGTCAACACCGTGCAGCGCTACGATCCGCGGCTCGGGGAGCTGACGATCGGCCGCCCGGTGCCGAACACGACGGTGTACGTGCTCGACGACCAACGGAGACCCTGCCCGATCGGCCAGGTCGGGGAGATGTGGGCCGGCGGCGCATGCGTCACGGCGGGCTACGCCGGCAACGACGTCCTCACCGCCGAACGCTACCGGCCGGATCCCTTCCTCGGCGGGGCCCACCGGATGTTCCGCACCCGCGACCTCGTCCGGTGGACCACCGACGGCCAGCTGGAACACCACGGCCGCACCGACGACCAGGTCAAGGTGCGCGGCTTCCGCGTCGAGCTGGACGCGGTCACCGCGACGCTGGAGCGGGCGCCGGGGTGCGAACGCGCGACCACCCTGCTCTACGAAGGCGGGCTCGTCGGCTTCGTGACGCCCTCGACGGCCGAGCCGGAGCTGATCCGCCGATCGGCCGAAGCCGCGCTGCCGTACTACAGCGTGCCTGCGATGATCGTCCCGGTGGACCACTTGCCGCTCACCGAGCGGGGCAAGGTCGACCGGCGCGCGCTGCTGTCGCGTTTGGACAGTCGCGAGCCGGCGGAGACGGTGGCATGACCGCCACCCTCCCCGCGGCCCCGGAATCGGTGCGGGCGCGGCTGAAGCGACGGCCGTGGACCCACCACAACCGGCTGGCCGCCGCGGTGGTCGCGGGCAACATCGCCGCCGCCACCGCCGGCCCCCTCGACGTCGGCGTGCTCACCTGGCTGGTGCTGGGAAACCTGACGCCGGCCGTGCTGATCCGCCAGCAGCTGGTGATCAACCTGCTGTTCCGGCTGGCCACGGCCGCGCCGGTGCGCCGTTCGCTGCGGCTGCGCTGGACGCTGGGCAAGGTCTACCACTTCGGCGGGCTGCACGTCGGCGGCACGCTCTGCGCCACGGGCTGGTTCCTCGTGCTCACCGGCGTGCTGACCGTCCGCGGCGGACCGGCGGCCCTGCTGGTGACCACCTGGGCGATCGCGGTGGTGCTCGCCGTCGTCGTCGTGCTCGCGCTGCCCGGGGTGCGGGCGCGCCGGCACGACCTGTTCGAGCGCTCGCACCGGTTCGGCGGCTGGTCGCTGCTGGTGCTGTTCACCGTCCACTCGGTGCTGCTGGGCGGGCCGGATTTCGTCGGCTCGGGGCCGTTCTGGGTGCTGCTGGCCGTCGTGACGAGCGTGGCGCTGCCGTGGCTGCGGCTGCGGCGGGTGCCGGTGCGGATCTCCCGGCCGTCGCCGCACGTGGCGCTGCTGTCGTTCGACTACGGCGTGACGCCGTTCGCCGGCTCGTCGACGGCGCTGAGCCGGAACCCGTTGCTGGAGTGGCATTCCTTCGCCAACGTGCCCGCGCCCGGACGCTCCGGGTTCCGGCTGACGGTGTCCCGCGCCGGCGACTGGACCGGCGCCCTGATCGACGACCTGCCGACGCACCTGTGGGTGAAGGGCATCCCGACCGCCGGGGTGGGCAACATCGACAAGCTGTTCCGCCGGGTGGTCTGGGTGGCGACCGGCAGCGGGATCGGCCCCTGCCTGCCGCACCTGCTGTCCGGGGAGACCCCGGCGCGGCTCGTCTGGTCGACCCGCCACCCCCGGCGCACCTACGGCGACGAGCTCGTCGACGAGATCCTCGCCGTCCAGCCGGACGCAGTCGTGTGGGACACCGACGGCGCCGGCAAACCCGATCTGGTCGAACTGGCCCTGGGCGCGCACCGGGACTTCGACGCGGAAGCGGTCATCTGCATTTCGAACAAGAAGACAACGTGGCACGTCGTCGAGGCGCTGGAAGCCCGCGGGATTCCGGCCTTCGGCGCGATCTGGGACTCGTGAGGGAGACAGCATGGACCGGACCGTCGTAGTGGACCTGAAGGCGCCCGTCGCGACCGTGACCGTGGACCGGCCGCGGGCGCGCAACGCGCTGTCGTCCCGAGTGCTCACCGAACTGCTCGAGGTGTGCTCGTCGCTGGGCCGGGACCGGGCGGTCGCGGGTGTCGTCCTCACCGGCGCGCCGGGGCCGGCGTTCGTCGCCGGCGCCGACATCCGCGAGATGGCGGCGCTGGATCCCGAGGAGGGCGCGCGGTTCGGGGCGCTCGGCCAGGAGGTCACCCGGGCGCTGGAGGCGTTGCCGGTGCCGGTGATCGCCTGCGTGGACGGCTACGCGCTCGGCGGCGGCTGCGAACTCGCGCTGGCGTGCGACTTCGTCTACGCGACCCCGAAAGCGGTGTTCGGCCAGCCGGAGGTCCTGCTCGGGCTGATCCCGGGCTTCGGCGGCTGCGTCCGGCTGCGCCGTCAGGTGGGTTCCGGACGCGCGCGCGAGCTGATCTTCACCGGCCGGCACGTCGACGCGGCGGAGGCGCAGCGGATCGGGCTGGTCACCGAGCTGTTCGACAGCCGCGAAGCGATGCTCGCCGGGGCCCGCGCGACGCTCACGGCGGTGTCGCGGAATTCGCGCGAGGCGGTGGCCCTGGCCAAGAAGGCGGTGAACGCGAGCCGGGGCCGCACCGTGGAAGACGGCCTGGAGCTGGAGCTCGCGGCGTTCCGGGCGGCGTTCACGAGTCCCGACATGCGCGAAGGCACCGGGGCTTTCCTCGGCAAACGCGAACCGGTGTTCGGGCGCTGAGCGGGGCGGGTGCGCCATCAACGAGACGCACACAGCGCTGCTCCAGGCGCTGCACGACGAGCACGCGCCGGCGCTGTGGCGGTACGCCCTGCGGCTGACCGGCGACGACCAGCTCGCCCAGGACGTCGTCCAGGAATCCTTGCTGCGGCTGTGGAACAGCCCGGAGATCCTGGAGCAGGGCGAGCCGGCGTCGCGCGCGTGGCTGTTCACGGTGGCGCGCAACGTCGTGATCGACGAGCGCCGGAGCGCGCGCTCGCGCCGGGAGGTGCGTTCGCCGTTCGTGCCGGAGCAGTCCCGCACCGACCCGATCGACTCGGCGCTGGACGCCTGGGTGATCACGGACGTGCTGACGCAGCTGACCCCGGAGCACCGGACGGTGATCGTCCGCGCGTACTACATGGGGCAGTCGGTGGCGGAGCTGGCGGTGGAGCTGGAGGTGCCGGAGGGAACGGTGCGCTCCCGGCTGTTCTACGGCCTGCGTGCGCTGCGGCTGGCGTTGCAGGAGAGGGGGTTGACCAGGCGTTGAACGATCCGTACCGCGATTGGGACGCGGCGTACGTGCTCGGTGCGTTGTCGCCCGCCGAGCGGCGCGAGTACGAGGGACACCTGGGGTGTTGCGTGTCCTGCGCGGCGGCGGTGGCTTCGTTCGCGGGGATGCCCGGGATCCTCTCGGTGGTGCCGCGCGAGACGTCGGTGGAGCTGCTGGGGCCGGTGTCGCCGCGGATCTCGCTGATGCCGGGCCTGGTGCGCGCCGCCCGCGCTTCGCGGCGCCGCGGCCGGGCGCGCGTG
>NZ_JBSGJD010000184.1:0-20308 GCF_053605405.1 Amycolatopsis sp. NPDC003861 | reverse complement strand
TGTTTTTTTGTATTATTGGTGTTCTTTTCATTACAGATGGTGTTTGGTGTGTGTTGTGGTGTGTGGGGTTGTGTTGGGTGCTGCCACCCCCCCCCACCACGGACCTGTCACTGTGCCCCACGCCCGGCGCGCCGGCACCGGCATTTTTGCCGTGCTCAGCCCCGCAGCGCGACGGCCGCCGGGCGGACGGCGACGTCGAGGTAGACCCCTTCGAAGGTGTCCAATGTGGAATCCAGGTCGTGCGCGGCGATCAGCGCGAGGCTCGCCCGGCCCATCGCCGTCCGGGCCGGCGCGTCGGTCAGCACTGCGGTGAGCCGCCCGGCCAGCGCCGCGACGTCGCCGGGCGGGTAGAGCCAGCCGTTGCGGCCCGGCCGGACGAGGTGGGGCAGCGCCATCGCGTCCGCGGCCACCACCGGTTTGCCCGCGGCCATCGCCTCCATGGTGACGAGGCTCTGGAGTTCGGCGGTGCCCGGCATGCAGAAGACGGTGCACCGCCGGTAGGCCCGGACCAGATCCCCGTCCGGGACGAAGCCGTGGAAGGTCACCCGGTCCGCGAGGCCCAGCCGCTCCGAGAGCGCCTCGAGCCGGCCGCGTTCGCTGCCGTCGCCGACGAGCTCGACCCGGACGTCCGCGGGCAGGGAGACGGCCGCCTCCAGGAGCTCGTGGACGTTCTTTTCCGCGTCCAGCCGGCCGACGAAGAGCACGTTCGGCGCCTCGGCGGGCTCGTCGGGCGGGCCGGCGTAGTGCGCGCGGTCGATCCCGCAGGAGATGGCCAGGACGGGCCGGTGCAGGCCGTTCCGTTCGAGCAGCTGGGCCGCGCGCGGCGTCGGGGTGGTGCAGACGGTGGCGCGGCCGAAGACCCGGGCGAGGTCGCGCCACGCCAGCCGGATGAGCGGTCGGTGCGTCCAGCGCGGCAGCGGGCCGTAGCCGAGCAGGTTCTCCGGCATGAAGTGGTTGGTGGCCACCACGGGAACGCCGGCCGCGGTGGCGGCGCGGACCGCGCTGCGGCCGACCAGGAAGTGCGCCTGGGTGTGCACGACGTCGGGGTCGATCCCGGCGAGCAGGGCCGGCACGGCCTTCGCGGTCCGCCACGGCGGGCAGACGCGGAACGTCGGGTGGAACGGCGTGCGCACCGAACCGAGCCGGTGGACGGTGACCCCGGCCGCCGTTTCGGTGCAGTCTTCGCTGGTGGGCGCCGGGCAGAGGACGTGGACGTCGTGCCCGCGGGCGGCCAGTCCCGACGCCAGGCGGGCGGCGAAGTTGGCGGCCCCGTTGACGTCGGGCGGGTAGGTGTCCGCGGTGATCGCGATGCGCAGTGGCCCCTCGCGCCGCGCCTGGCGTGCGGGCGCGGCGGGCGACGGCAGTTCGCGGGTCAGGAGCACGAGTCCGCCCACGGCGATCAAGCCGGGCACGGCGACGCCGGCGAGCTGGCCCGGAGTCAGTTCCCCGTAGGCGAAAACGCCGATGAGGACGGCGCTCAGCGGGTCGACGATGGTCGTCGCGCCGGCCACGATCGGCGCCGGTCCGCTGGCGTAGGCCTGGTGCAGCAGCCACGCCCCGGCGAGCGTCGCCGCCACGGCTTCGGCGATGACGAGGAGGGAGAACGGGGCGACGGCCGCCGCCCGGATCAGCGCCGAGGTGAACCCGAAGAGCACCGCCGTGCCGAGCGCGGACAACAGGGACCGCGTCCGGCCGCGGGTGTACCGGGCGGCCACGGCCAGCCCGGCCGCGACCGGCAGCGCCCACTGGGCGGTCCCGAGATCGGGGGCCGGCAGGGCGGTGTTCGCGGCCGTGGCGGAGAGCGCGACGAACCCCGCGAGCCCGGCGACGCTCATCGCCAGCGCGGCGAGCACGGTCCGGGTGAGCGGGGTGCGCGCCAGCAGGACGGTGAGCACCAGGGTGAGCACGCCGATCGGCTGCACCACGGCGAGCGGGGCCAGGGTGAGCGCGAGGACGTGCAAGGCGGCGCCGAGGCCGGCGAGCCCGATCCCGGCGTACCAGCCGGGGGTGCGCAGGATGGCCCGGACCCCGGACAGCCGCAACGCCGGGCCCGCGGTCGCCCCGCGGACGGCCCGGTGCTGGAGGTGGACGGTACCGGCGAAGCAGCACGCGCCGGCGGCGGCGAGAACGATGGCGAGGGTCAGCACGATTTCCTCCCGGAACGCAGGACGGCGAGGGCCGGCTCGCCGAGCAGGACGAGGTAGACGACGAAGACGAGCCGTTCGGCGAGCCCTTGGAACAGCGGGCCGTCGAAGCCGCGCGAGGGCGCGAGCAGCACCGGAAGCTGGCTGAGCAGGAAAACCGTGAGGGCGGCCCACGCCCAGTCGGTGTGCCGCCGCAGCCGGACGGCGAGGGCGTGGTGCACCGGGTGGCCGGCGACGTCCCGGGCGAGCAGCCCGGCCGCGGCGGGCAGGCTGACGAACAGGACCAGGCCCGCGAAGCGGTGGATCTCGGCGGAGAGCGTCATCGGCGCGCCGGTGGGGATGGTGGGGAAGAAGGCGCAGAGTGTCAGCCCCCCACCCCAGCAGCCGGCCAGCGCGACGACGGGCCGGGACACGGGCAGCCCGGCCTTGCCGAGGCCGACGAGCAGGAACCCGGTCCCGGCGGCCAGGGTGAGCACGCCGACCCCGAACCCGGCGGCGGCGGGGGAGAGGGCGTAGTCGCTGATCACCTGCCGGACGGGATCGACGGGTTGGGTGACGTGCAGGAACAGGGTGGTGGCCACGGACAAGCCGAAGCACGCGATGGCGGCGGTGGCCCAGACCCGGGCCTGGCGCGATCCCGCTGCCGCGGACGGCGCGGGACGGATCGTTTCGACGGAGGACACGATTCGAAGTTCGGGTCCGCGGATGAAAGAACCTTAAGAGCCGCCGCTGGGCCGGTTAAGAAACGCGGTCGCTCTTCAGCCGCACGCGCATCTCGGCGCCGCCGCCGGGCGCCGCGCCGGCGACGACGCGGCCGGCGTGTGCTTCGACGATCTGGGCCACGATGGCCAGCCCGAGCCCCGAGCCCGGCATCGACCGGGCCGCGGTGGCGCGGTAGAAGCGCTCGAAGACCTTGGGCCGGTCCTCTTCGTCGATGCCCGGCCCTTCGTCGGTGACCGTCAGGTCGGCATGGCCGTCCGAAGTGGACAGGCTGACCCGGACGGTCCCGCCCGGCGGACTCCATTTGGCCGCGTTGTCGAGCAGGTTCAGCACCACGCGGGACAGCCCGCCCGGCTGGCCGGTCATGCTCGCGGGGGCGGTCGAGACGGCGAAGACGACCTGCGGCCAACGCGCCCGCGCCCGGATGACGGCGCTGTGGACCACGTCGGCCAGGTCCAGGGGCCCGAGCGGCTCGGGGTCGGTGTTCTCCGCGGCCAGTTCCACCAGCTCGGTGGTGAGCGTGGTCAGCTCTTCGGCCTGCACCCCGAGGTCCCGCAGCAGCCGGGCGCGGTCGTCGGGGGCGAGGACCCGGCCGGAGGCGAGTTGCTCCTCCGCGTACGTGAGCAGTTCGACGTTGGTGCGCAGGCTGGTCAGCGGGGTCCGCAGCTCGTGGCCGGCGTCCTGGACGAGCTGCTGCTGGGCGGCTTTCGACGCCGCGAGCGCGGTCAGGAGGTGGTTGACCGCGGTCGCGAGCCGGGCGATCTCGTCGTGGCCGGCGACCGGGATCGAGCTGTCCAGGTCCTGCGTCTCCGCCACCTTCTCGACGGCCCCGGTGAGCCGGTGGACCGGGCCCAGGCCCGCCCGCGCGACGCCCCAGCCGACCACGCCGGCGAGGGCGGTGCCGGCGAGCCCGATCCAGGTGAGCAGCACGCGCAGGTCGTCGAGGGTCCCTTCGATGCCGATGACCCGGCTGGCGACCTGCACCGCGCCGCCGCCGGGCCGGGGCACGGTGCTCACCCGGTAGACCGTCTCGTCGTCTTCGGGCCCGGCGTCGGCGAGGTCCTGGCCGCTCCCGCGCGCCGCGACGCGGGCGGCCGGCGCCGTCACCGGCCCCAGCCACTCGGCGCCCGCGGTGGCCGCCACCGGCTGCCCCCGGTCGTCGAGGAACCGGACGACGAAGGGCGGCGGTGTGCCGGCGACGACGAGCAGCTGCCGGATTTCGGACGGCAGGTCGTCGTCCGACCAGTCGCCCGGCAGCTCGTCGGCGCCGTGCAGGGCGCGCAGCGCGTCCTCCGGTGTCGCCGCCCGCACCGCCTCGGCCGTGTCGGCGCGCATCCGGAGGTCCAGGTTGTCGTACATCCGGCCGTGCATCAGCCACCAGCCCGCGAGCGACACGACGACCACGGCGAACGCGACGCCGAGCGTGGAGAGCATCGCGACCCGCGCGCGCAGGGTGAGCTTGCGCCGTCCCAGGCCGCGCAGCAGCCTCACAGGGGGTCCTCGCGCAGGACGTAGCCCACGCCGCGGACGGTGTGCAGCAGCCGGGCGGCGCCCTCGGCTTCGAGTTTCTTGCGCAGGTAGCCGAGGTAGACGTCGAGGCTGTTGGAGCTGTTGCCGAAGTCGAAGCCCCAGACGTGCTCGAACAGGACGGTCCGGGTGAGCACCTGCCGCGGGTGGCGCAGGAAGAGCTCGAGGATGGCGAATTCGGTGCGCGTCAGCCGCACCGGACGGCCCGCGCGCACGACCTCCCGCGTGGCCGGGTTGAGCGCGAGGTCCCCGAAGCGGAGATCGGCGGGGGCTTCGGGGACGGCTTCGTACCGCGCGCGCCGCAGCAGGGCCCGCACCCGGGCGAGCAGCTCCTGGAGGGAGAAGGGCTTGGCGAGGTAGTCATCGGCCCCGGCGTCGAGGCCGGCGACCCGCGCGGTGACGTCCCCGCGCGCGGTGAGCATGAGGACGGGCACGAGGTTCCCGGCCGCCCGCAGCCGCCGGCAGGTTTCCAGGCCGTCGAGCACGGGCATGGTGACGTCGAGGATGACGCCGTCGGGTTCGCGCTCCCGGATGACGTCGAGGGCGGCTTGCCCGTCCTTGGCGACCTCGACGGCATAGCCCTCGAAGCGCAGGGTGCGCGACAGGGAGTCGCACACGGCATCCTCGTCGTCGGCGATCACGATCAGCACCCTGCCGATTCTCCGAGGCGGCGGGAGTGGTCGCCAGGCGGGGTTTTAAGAAACGGCTAAGAACCGGGAGCCGCCGTGAAGGGCACGCCCCCGACGACGCGCCCTTCACGGGTGGGCCTGCCGCGGCCGGGCTGTCCCGGCGGAGGGCGCGACCCCCAACGACGCGCCCGCCACCGGGTCGCCCCGGCATTCCCCCTCTTTCGCCGTGGCCCTAGGGTTTCCGACGCCGTCCTCGTTTCGTCCTCGCGCCGGCATTCGCCGCTTCACCTGCGCGTTCGGCGAAACCGGCCGGTCCGATGACCAGGGGGTGGCGATGAGGTTCCGGATCCTCGGGACGCTGGAAGTGCGGGTGTCCGGGAGCCGGCTCACCCTGGCGAGCCCGCGGCAGCAACGCGCGCTCGCCGTGCTGCTGCTCAACGCCGGCGCCGTCGTCCCGGTGGAACGCATGATCGACGCGCTCTGGGAGGACGAGCCGCCGGCGACCGCGGTGAAGCAGGTGCGCAACTGCGTTTCCGCGCTGCGGGGCAGGCTCGGCGAGCTCGGCGGGGCGATCGTCACCGACGGCCCCGGCTACCGCCTGCAGATCGACGGCGACGACCTCGACGCCCTCCGGTTCCGCCGGCACGTCGCGGCCGCCCGGGGACTCGCCGGGCAGGCCAAACTCGTCGACGCCGTCGAGGAAATCCGCACCGCGCTCGCCCTGTGGCGCGGCCCGGCGCTCGACGGGCTGCGGACGACCACGCTCGCCGGCCGGGCCGCGCTGCTCGACGAACAACGCGCCGAAGCCGTCGAACTCTGCGCCGAATGGCGGCTGCGGCTCGGCGAAACGGCCGAAGTCGTCCGCGAGCTGACCGAGTTCTGCGGCGAGCACCCGACGCGCGAGCTGTCCCATCTGCTCCTCATGCGCGCCCTCGCGAAAGAGGGCCGCTACGCCGAAGCCTCGACGCTGTTCCACGGCCTGCGCCGGCGGCTGGCCGACGAACTCGGCGTCGACCCGAACCCCGACCTGCGGCGGCTCCACGACCGGATCCTCGCCGAGTCGGCGCCCAGCGCCGAAGAGCCCGAGCCGGAAGTGCCGCCGCAGCACCGGTTCGACCGGGCCGTCACCGAGCTGGCCGAAGCCGTCACGTGGCAGTGGCGCGCGGAAGCCGAGCTGCGTTCGCTGCACCGGCCGCAGCCGATCATGCTGCGCTGGTCGTCGGCCGCGCGCGCCGGGAAGCCGCGGGGCGATCTCGACGACATCGCGGCGACGTTCAGCGCGCTGCCCGTGCGGCAGCTGGTGGTGCTCGGCGATCCCGGCTCCGGCAAGTCCGTGCTCGCCCTGATGCTGACGCTGGAGCTGCTGCGCACCCGCGCCCCGGACGCGCCCGTCCCCGTCCTGTTGTCGCTGGCCTCGTGGGACCCGCGGCGCGAGCACCTCGACCGGTGGCTGGCGGCCCGGCTCGCCGAGAACCACCCGGCGCTGCTCACCACCCGCGAGTACGGGACCGACGCCCCGACCCGGCTCGTCCTCGGCGGCCACGTCGTCCCGGTCCTCGACGGCCTCGACGAGATGCCGGCCGATCTACGCGTCGAGGCGCTCGACGCGCTCGACCAGACCGTGGGCGCCGGACGCTCGCTGGTGCTGACCTGCCGCTCGGCCGAGTACGAGCAGGCGACCCGCGAATCCGGCGCGGTGCTGAGCGCCGCGACCGTGGTGCGGCTGGAACCCGTCGCCCGGCAGGAGGCGATCACCTACCTGACGGCGCGGCAGGGCGAAGACCGCTGGCAGCCGGTCGCCGACCGGCTGCGGCGCGAGCCGGAGTCGGCACTGGCCCGGGTGCTGCGGACGCCGTTGATGGTCGACCTCGCGCGGATCGGCTACGGCCGGCCGCCCGCCGATCCCGCGGAGCTGCTCGCCGCCGAAGACGCCGGAGTCCTCGAAGGACAGCTCCTCGACTCGTTCGTCCCCAACGCCTACGCGCAGGTGCCGCAGCCGCCGGGCCGGAACCCGAAGACGAGCCCGTCCGGGCGCTACACCGCCGAGCAGGCGACCCGCTGGCTCGGGTTCCTGGCCCGCCACCTCGAACGCGCGCGCAGCCGCGACCTCGCGTGGTGGCAGCTGTACCGCGCGGTGCCGGTCAGCACCCGCTCGGGCCTGATCGGCGTGCTGATCGCGCTGTTCTTCGTCGTCACCGGCTGGGTCGACGACGGCCCGGTCCTCGCGGCGATCTACGGCCTGTCCTTCGGGGGCGCCGCGTATCTGACGCACCGCTTCGGCCGTCCGCCGGAGCCGCTGCGCACCGAACTGCGCTTCGCCGGGGCGGCCGGGAAGTTCGCCGGCCGCTTCGCGATCGGGGCCGCGGTGGGTGTCCTGCTCGGCCTGGGCTGGTCGCTGGCGGTCGGCCTGGTCGTCTTCCTGGCGCTGGTGTTCGGCCTGGTGTTCGCGGTGCACGTGTGGCTGGCGAAACCGGTCGACGCCAGCCGCGTGGCGAGCCCGCGGACGATCCTGCGCAACGAACGGATGGGCGCGATCGCGCTGTCGGTGTCGTTCCTGGTGTCCCTCGGGCTGTTCGACGGGATGGCGTTCGCGTTCACCGCCCAGACGCGGTTCCTCCCGGTGCTGGGCGGCCGCTACGACCTGGCGCTGGCCGTCGCGGGCGGGATCGCGGGCGCGTCGTTCGGCTTCTTCATGGCCCGCGGCGTGGCGGCGGTCTGCTACGGCGTGGCGGGCGCCCTGGCGGGCGGCCAGGTGTTCCCGGCGGCGACGAACCCGGTGGCCCCGTTCGTGGTCGGCGTGTGCTTCGGCGTGGGCATCGGGCTGGCGGTGCTGGTGACCCGGGCCTGGGGCAACTACTTCGTCCACCACGTGTGGCTCGCGGCCACGGGCCGCCTCCCGTGGCGCCTGATGCACTTCCTCGACGACGCCCACCGGCGCGGAGTGCTGCGCCAGGCCGGAGGCGTCTACCAGTTCCGCCACGCGCGGGTCCAGGAACACCTGGCGGCCGGCGACGGCTAGACCGGGCTGCGCGAGGCGTCGCGTCCGGCGTCGGCCACGGCGCGCGCGGTCACCTTCGTCGCGCCGAAGGCGGTCGACATGGCCAGCGCGCTCATCACCGCGAACACCGTGGGCAGGCTGGAGAACTGGGCGAGCAGCCCGCCCGCCAGCGCGCCGAGGGGCTTCGTGCCGTACGCCACCAGGCGGTGGGAACTGTTGGTCCGCCCGAGCAGCCGGTCCGGGGTGATCCGCTGGCGCAGGGAGACCGTCGTGACGTTGGAGACGATGAGGGTGACACCGGAAACGAAGAAGGCCGCCCCGACGAGCACCGGATCGGCCGTCACCGCCGGCACCCCCAGGGACGCGGCCCCGGCGAAGAAGGTGATGCCGATCGCGCGTGCCGTGCCCAGCGCGCGCTCGATCCGCTCGGCGAAGAAGGAACCGGCGAGGGCGCCGGCGGCGACCAGGCTCACCAGCCAGCCGAAGCCTTCCTCCGACAGGCCCATCGCCGATCCCGGGCCGACGGCGTACAGGACGAGCACGGCCTGGATCGCGCTGCTGGCGAAGTTGAAGACGCCGGTCATCACCGTGAACGTGCGCAGGATGCCGGTGCGCCACACGAACCGCAGTCCCTCGGCGATCTCGGTGCGCAGCACCGGGCGCCGATCGGTGCCCGCCACCCGGAACGAGCCGCGGACGGACACCAGGACGACGACCGCCACGGCCCAGAGGGCGATCGGCGTCCCGAGCGTCAGGGCGGCCGCGGTGGCGACGAGCAGCCCGGCCACCGGGGGACCGGCGAGCTCCAGCGCCGTCGTCTCGGCCGCGTACAGCCGGCTGTTCGCTCTCGGCAGCTGCTCGCGCCCGACCAGCTGCGGCACGATCGCCTGGGCCGCGGTGTCGTAGCAGGTTTCCGCGATGCCGGTGCCGAGTGCGGCGACGTACAGCAGCCAGATCGAACCGGCGTCGAGCAGCACGGCCACGAGGAGGCCGGCGAGCAAGGTCGCGCGGATGACGTTCGCCAGCAGCATCAGGCCGCGCCGGTCGTGGCGGTCGGCGATCGCGCCGGCCGGCAGCGCGCAGAGCAGCCACGGCAGGGTGAAGGCCAGCGTCAGCCCGGCGACCAGCGCCGGCGAGCGCGTGTAGCCGATCGCCAGCAGCGGCAGCGCGAACTTGAGGATTCCGTCCGCCAGGTTGGACAGGGCGGCCGACGTCCACAGCCGCCAGTACCTGCCGCCCAGCGATGTCCGCATTGATGGAGAATTTCACATCGATGGAGAAAAGTCCATCGATGGGGATGCGCTAGCCTGCGTCAGTGTCAGGGTGGTGTTGCCGCTGTTGCGGTGGTTGGGATCCTGGCCGCTGGTGACCTGGCTCGTAGCCTCGCTGCCGCCTGCTTGCGGGTTGGCGATCATGGGTTGTGCCGGTCACCGGTGGTCAGGGCCGACCGGCGTGACTTGATAGGAGCGTGGCAGCGCCCCCTGCTGAGGTGTGTCCGCCGGCCGGCCCAGCCGTCCCTTCGAGCTGGAAGGAGACCATCTCCATGGTGGTGCTGGGTATCGATGTCCACAAGGCCACGCATACGGCAGTCGTCGTGGACGAGGTGGGCCGCAAGCTGGGCGAGAAGACCGTGCGGGCCACCGACGCCGGTCATCGGCAGTTGCTGCGCTGGACATTGCGCCAGTGGCCGGCCGAGCAGGTGCGCTTCGCGGTGGAGGACTGCCGGCACGTCTCGACCCGGCTGGAGCGGGCCCTGCTCTCGGCCGGGCAAACCGTGGTGCGGGTACCGCCGAAGCTGATGGCCGGCGCACGGTCAGCTGCCAGGACCGGCGGCAAGTCCGACCCCATCGACGCCCTCGCCGTCACACGAGCGGCATTGCGGGAGCCGAATCTGCCCTCCGCCACTCACGACCGCGAGTCGCGGGAGGTCAAGCTGCTGGTCGACCACCGCGAGGACATGATCGGCACCCGCACCCGGATGCAGAACCGGCTGCGCTGGCACCTGCACGAACTCGACCCCGAGCTCGACCCCGCCGCACGCGGCCTGGACCGGCTCTGCGAACTCGACCGGCTCACCACATGGCTGGCCCAGCAGCCGGCATCGATGGTCGTGCGGATCGCCGCCGAGCTGGTCACCGACATCCGCGGCCTCACCGTCCGCATCAACGCCCTCGAACGCGAACTGGCCGCACGCATGACACCGCTGGCACCCCGGCTGCTCGCGCTGCCCGGCTGCGGCGCCCTGACCGCGGCGAAGATCGTCGGGGAGACCGCGAATGTCACCCGGTTCCGCTCCGAAGCCTGCTACGCCATGCACGCCGGAGTCGCGCCCATCCCCGCCAGCTCAGGTAACACCACCCGCCACCGCCTCGCCCGCGGCGGCAACCGCCAGCTCAACACCGCCTTGCACCGCATCGCCGTCACCCAGATCCGCCTGCCCGGCCCCGGCCGCACCTACTACCTCAACCGCCGCAGCCACGGAGACACCACCATGGAAGCACTCCGCGCCCTCAAACGACGCCTCGCCCGCGTCGTGTTCAACCTCCTACGAACCGACACCACACCCCTCACAGCCACGCTCCCCGCAGCGGCTTGACATAGGAGCAACCCATGGCTGATCACGACGGTGCGTCCTCGTCGATGTCGCGGCGCGAGGCCACGGTCGGCGAGGCCAAGGCCCTGGCCCACCCGCTGCGGCTGCGCATCCTGCGGCTGTGCTGGCAGGGCGAGCTGACCAACAAGCAGCTGGCCGACCGGCTGGACCGCGACCCCGGGACGGTCCTGTACCACGTCCGTCAGCTGCTCGAGGCGGGCCTGCTCGAGCCGGCCCCGGTTCGCACCGGCGAAAGTGGCGCGCTGGAGAAGCCCTACCGCGCCAAGGCGCGCTCGTGGTGGCTGGACGACCCGCCGAACACCGAATTCGACGCCGCCTTGGCGCCGATCGAAGCAATCCAGGACGAGCTGCGCGCGGCGGGCCCCGACGCGGTGCGCACCTTCCTGCGGTTCGCCGTCCACCTGTCCGCCGAGGACGCGGCGGAACTGGAGCGCGGCATCGTCGCGCTCGTCGAGCGGTACGTGTCCACGGACACCGAACGCTCCGGCGAACCCGCGTACGGCGGCATGATCGTGCTGCACCGCCTGGCGGAGTAGCCGTCACGCGACGGCGAGGTCCTCCGGCGGCGCCCACAGCGGCACGCCGTCCGCCCGTTCGGGGTGCAGCCAGTGTTGCCGCGCGGCCGTCTCCCTCGCCACGTCCAGGAACGCCCGGACGCTCTCCGGCGGCTCGCCATCCCGCCACGCCAGCGACCACGGGTACACCGGCTCCAGCTCCTGCGGCCGGTACGCCGGGATCCCGAGCTCGGCGTACCGCCGGGCGTAGCTGTCGAACTCGAGCAGGTAAGCGCTGTCCCGTGCCCGGGTGAGGGCGGCGTGGCACGTGTCGAACGTGCCCGGGTTGCCCAGCCAGCGCAAGGTCAGGCCCGTGTGCTGCTCCAGCGAACTCAGGTACCGGCCGTGCACGTTGTACAGCGCCGTGCCCGGTGCGTCGGCGAAGACCTCGATCGGACGTTCGTGCACCGACACCGCCGGGCGGCGCGGGTCGCCCGGGCGGCCGACCAGGCGGAACGGCTCCAGCCGCAGCGGCTCGTGCCGCCAGCCCGCCGGGTTCGCCGCCTTCAGCGCGCTCGTGACGCGGATGATCGCGACGTCCAGCTGGTCCTCGAGCAGCGCGGTGAGCTGGCGGGCGCTGTCCATCTGGCTCTGCACGAGCCGGATGGCGGGGTGGGCGGTGTGGAACGCGTCGGCGACCCGCCGGCTCGTGTCCAGCTCGAAGATGTGGGCGATCCGCACGTGGTGCGGGGCGGGCTCGCGCAGCATCAGGTCGGCGGTCGCCAGCAGCTGCCGGGCCAGGTGCAGGAACCGGTCGCCGCGCGGAGTGAGGGCCACGTGGCGGCTGTCGCGGACCAGCAGGGCGCCGCCGACGTCGGCTTCGAGCTTGCGAATCTGCTTCGACAGCGCCGGCTGGCTGATGAAGAGCTTCGCCGCCGCGCGGCCGAAGTGCAGTTCGTCGGCGACGGTGACGAAGTACCGCACCAGCCGGAGGTCGAGGTCCACGCCGACGATGCCACCACGGCTATCGATCCGGGCGCAACAGGTCTTGGACGTCGGCGCCACCGGTCGGGTTGGCTGGGGACAGTGCTTTCGAAGAACTGGAGGATCCGATGGCCGGCACCCCCGTCGTGTTCATCCACGGGCTGTGGCTGCACGCCACCTCGTGGACCCCGTGGATCGACCACTTCCGGGCGGCCGGGTACGCGCCCGTGGCGCCGGGCTGGCCGCACGAGCCCGAAACCGTCGAGCTGGCGCGGGCGAACCCCGAAGCCGTCGCGGACACCAGCATCGACGAGGCCACCGAGCACTACGCGGCGATCATCGCCGGCCTCGACCGGCCGCCGGTCGTCATCGGGCACTCCTTCGGCGGCCTGATCACCGAGAAGCTGCTGGGCCAGGGGATCGGCCTGGCCGGCGTCGCCATCGATCCCGCGCAGATCAAGGGCGTCCTGCCGCTCCCGCTGGCGCAGCTGCGGGCGGGCCTGCCGGCGCTGGGGAACCCGGCGAACCTCCACCGCACGGTGTCGCTGACCGAGAAGGAGTTCCGGTTCGGCTTCGGCAACGCCCTGAGCGACGCCGAATCGGCGGAGCTGTACCGGCGCTGGACGATCCCGTCTCCGGCCCGGCCGCTGTTCCAGGCGGCGGCCGCGAACTTCGTGCTGCACTCCCAGGCCGCGGTCGACACCGGCCGGGCGGACCGCGGCCCGCTCCTGCTGATCTCCGGGACGGCGGACCACACGGTCCCGGACGTCGTCACGCGCTCGACGTTCAAGCAGTACCGGGATTCCACCGCCGTCACCGAGCTGAAGCAGTTCGAGGGCCGCGGCCACTCGCTGACCATCGACAGCGGCTGGCGCGAAGTCGCCGACGCCGTCCTGGCCTGGCTGCGCGAGCAGGGGGTCTAGCCGGTGGACCTCGGACTGGACGGCGCGGTCGCGGTCGTCACCGGAGCCAGCCGCGGCATCGGCCTGGCCGTCACCGAAGTCCTGGTCGCGGAAGGCGCGCACGTCGTGGCGGGCGCGCGCGTCCCGGGGCCGGGCCTGGAGGCCCTCGTCGAGGCGGGGAAGGCGCACGCGCTCGCGGTCGACCTCGGCACCGCGGACGGCCCGGGCCGGCTGGCCGAGCTGGCGGTGGCCGAGTTCGGCCGCATCGACGTCCTGGTCAACAACGTCGGCGCGGTCGCGCCCCGGCCGAACGGCTTCCTGCTGGTGACCGACGAAGACTGGACGCGCTCGGTGACGCTGAACCTGCTGAGCGCGGTCCGGGCCACCCGGGCGGTGCTGCCGACGATGGTCACGGCGGGCCGGGGGAGCATCGTCACGGTCGCCTCGGTCAACGCGGTCCTGCCCGACCCGGGCGTGATCGACTACAGCGCGGCGAAAGCGGCGCTGGTCAACTTCACGAAGTCGCTGTCGAAGGAGTTCGGCCCCCGCGGCATCCGCGCGAACGCGATCAACCCGGGCCCGGTCGCGACGGACCTGTGGCTCGGCACGGGCGGCGTGGCGGAAACCCTGGCGGCGACGACGGGCGCGAGCCCGGACGCGGTCGCGGACGAAGCAGCGGCCCACGCGGTTACCGGCCGCTTCACCCGGCCCGCGGAGGTGGCGAACCTGGTCGCCTTCCTGGCCGGTGGCCGGGTGGCGGGCAACATCACCGGCGCGACATTCGCCATCGACGGGGGCTATGCGACGGAAATTCACTGAATCCGGATCCGAATTGAGTAGGGTCCGGATCGAGTTGAGTAATGCCGATCCCTCAAGTGATCTCCGTGGTGTGCCGACAATGGGGCGTACGGACGAGAGGGGTCGAGGGAACCGTGCTGAAAAAATCACAGGTGGGAGAAGTCGCACGCCTGTTCATCGAGGGCGTGGAATCGATGGACGTGCTCACGGACACCCAGCAGCGGCTGGTGGATCTGGTGAAAGAGCACCTCGGCGGTGTCGCCGAAACCGCCGCGAAAGATCCGGGCGGCGAAGAAACGCTCACCGCGGAACTGGCGGCCCGGGCCGGCGCGGACGCCGGATTCGCGCGGAGTCTCGCCGAGTTGCTGCGCGAATACCGGCCGCAGGATGTCGACCAGAAGGCGCAGGCCCGTGACGGGGACGCCGTCGTGCTGAACGGCAACGGCACCGTGGTGACGCGATCCTGGTTCACCCGGATCAAGAAGGTCGTCTCCCGGAACAAGAAACTGTCGCTGGTGTTCCTGAGCATCACCCTCAGCTGCGGGGGAACGGTGTTCCTGCTGGCCCCGCACGACGACAGCGGCACCGTGGCCACGCAGCCGAAATCGGACGGCGTCACGTCGATCACGTCGACCGTCCCGCAGGCACCGAGTTCCGTCCCGGTCCTGCCCACCCAAGACCTGCCCGTCCTCCCGGCACCCGGCACCGGTGACGACGTGGGCAACCCGGCACCGGGCGGCGGCACGCGTCCTCCGCTGACCGGTGGCCAGGTGCCGACCGGTCAGGTTCCGGGCACCACCACGCCGAAAACCGGTGCCACGACGGCGCAACCGCGGCTCGCGACGACCACGGACCTGGCGAAGGGCCTGCCGGGGACGTCGGTCAACTTCTCCGGCACCGGCTACACCGCCTGCCCGGCCGAGGGCACCCGCAAGGTCGACGTGCTCTGGGACGGGTACGGCACCGGGAACACCGTCACCGCCGGGCCGGACGGCCGGTTCGCCGTGCGGTTCACCGTTCCGGAGTCCGCCGGCCCCGGCGCGCACTACCTCTACGGCCGGTGCGTCGACGGCGGCGAGTGGTCCCGGAGCACGTTCACCGTCACCCCGCCGCTACAGGTGACGACCACGCCGGCCCGCGGCCGCGCGGGCAGTTCCGTGCAGGTGCACGGCACGCAGTACGGCGGTTGCCCCGATTACGGCGACCGGAGCGTCAACGTCCTCTGGGACGGCGCGGCGATCGGAACCGCGGTGCCGATCCGGGCGGACGGCACGTTCACCGCGACCGTCACCGTTCCCGCGGGCACGGGCGACCATTACGTCACCGGGCAATGCCGGGACGGCGGCCAATGGGCCAGGACGATATTCACGGTCACCCCGTAGCCGATTGACCGCGAACGCGATTCCCGGATTCGCTATGCTGGCGGGTCGTGAGCAGCCCGTGGCCGTTCGTCGGCAGAAGTGCCGAGCTCCGGCAGATCGAAACCGCGATGCGGGAACGGGACGGCGTCGTTCTCGTCGGCGACGCGGGAGTGGGAAAAACGCGGCTGGCCTACGAAGCGGTCGGCGCCGTCGACCCCCGCCGGACGCTGGGACTGTGGTTTCCGGCGACGGCGGCCATGACGTCGATCCCGTTCGGAGCGCTCGCCCAGGGCCTGCCGTCCGTGCCGGAGAGCGTCAGCCCGGCGGAACTGCTCCGCCGGATTGCGGACGCGCTGACCAGCCGGGCGGGCGCCCGCCGGCTGGTGCTCGGGATCGACGACGCGCACCTGCTCGACGAGCTCTCCGCCGCACTGGTCCACCAGCTCGCCCAGGCGGGGCGGGCGTTCGTGCTGGTGACCGTCCGGGCCGGGGAACGCGTCCCGCCGGCGATCACCGCCCTGTGGACGGAGGACCGGGCCGCCCGGCTGGAAATCCGGGCCATGACGCACGAAGACGTCCGCGAGGTGCTGGCCGCGGTGCTCGACGGCCCGGTCGACGGCGTGACCAGCCGGCGGATGTTCGAGCACACCCGCGGCAACATGCTGCTGCTGCGCGAACTGGTGAACGCCGGCCGCGAACGCGGCGCGCTCACCGAGATCGCCGGCGTGTGGCAGTGGACAGGTCCGTGGGTGGTGGTGCCCCGGCTCGCCGAGGTCATCGCCGAGCGGATCGGCAGGCTGGAACCGGACGAGCAGGAAGTCCTCGAGCTCGTCGCCTACGGCGAACCCGTCGGTGCCGACATCCTCGTCGGGCTGACCAGCCAGCGGGCCGTGCTGGCGGCGGAGTCGAAGAACCTGCTGTGGACCCGGCAGGACGGGCGGCGCGTCGACGTGCGGGCCGGGCACCCGCTCTACAGCGAAGTGATCCGCGCGCGGCTGCCGCCGCTGCGGGCCCGGGTCGTCCGGCAGAAGCTCGCCGACGCGGTCGCCGCCACCGGAGCCCGGCGGCGCGACGACTGGATCCGGATCGCGATCTGGCGGCTGGACGCGTCCCTGCCGATCGAGCCGGACGTGCTCACCGCCGCGGCCCGCCAGGCGTTCGCCGCGCTCGAACTCCCCCTCGCGGAACGGCTGTCCCGCGCGGCCCTCGACGCGGGAGCGGACGTCGCCGGGGGCGAGGTGCTGTGGCGGATCCTCTTCCTCACCGGGCGGCCCGCCGAGGCCGAGGACGTGATGGCGCAGGCGGCCGGGGCGCCGATGTCCGACGGCCAGCGCGGTGACTGGGTGATCGGCCGGGCGTACAACCTCTTCTGGGGCCTGCACCGGATCGACGCCGCGCACGAGGTGCTGCGGGAAACCCGGGCGGTGCTCGGCGACCGGGCGTGGCAGGACGAGATCGACTTCCTGCACTGCGTGTTCGACCTGCTCTCGGGGCAGCCGCGGAAGTCGCTGGAGGCGACCACGCGCCTCGCCGCCCGGCCGGACCTCAGCCCGCGGGTCGGCGCGCAGCGGCTGCTGTCCGAGGGCATGGCCCTGGTCCAGCTCGGTCGCTCGGCCGAGGCCGCGCAGCGGCTCGACGACCTCGAGGGCGAACTGGCCCTGTGCGCGCAGATCCCCTGGGTCCAGGAGTCGCGCGCGTTGTACCGGTGCTACGCCGACCTGTTCGCCGGACGGCTGGACGAGGCGGGGACGCGCGCCGAGCAGTTCTACGCGCACGCGGTCGACACCCAGTGGGACTTCCCGCTCATCCTCTCGTGCGGCGCCCTGGCGCAGGTCGCGCGCCTGCGCGGCCGGGTTCGCACCGCGGCGAGCTGGGCCCGGGAGGGCCGTGCCCTCGCCGCCAAGCAGGTGTCGGCGATGTTCCGGGCCCACGTGATCGGGGAGGCGGCCCACGCCGAGGCCCTCGCGGGCAACCCGGCGGCCGCCGCCGAAGCGCTGGCGCAGGCGGACGAGCTCCGGTCACCCGCCGAAGGGCTCCTGCAGCCGTGGACCGAGCTGGCGCGGCCGTGGGTGGCGGCCGCGGCCGGCGACACCGGGCGCGCGGGCGAGCTGGCCCTGGCCGTCGCCGGGTTCTGCCGCGCCCAGGGTGCGCCGGTGTTCGAAGCGTTCGCCCTGCACGACGCCGCCCGCGTCGGCCGCCCCGGCGACGCCGCGGAGCGCCTGCACGAGCTGGCCGCGGCCACCGAAAGCGAGTTCCCGCGCGTCTTCGCCGACCACGCCGCCGCGATGCTCGGGCCGGACCCCGCGGCACTCGCCGACGTCGGGCAGCGGTTCGCCGACCTGGGCACCGACCTGCTCGCCGCCGAGGCCTGCGCCCAGGCGGCGCGGGCGTTCCGCGCGGCGGGCGACCCCGCGACCGGCCGGCGGCTCCACACCCAGGCGATGCTGACGCTGAGTGGCTGCGAGACGGCGACGACCCCGCTGGTCGCGGAGATCACCCGGCTGCAGCTGACCGCCCGCGAACGCGAAGTCGCGCGGCTCGCCGCCGCCGGATTGTCCAATCAGGACATCGCGGACCGGCTGGTGCTCTCCGTGCGGACGGTCGGCAACCACCTCTACCGGCTGTATCCGAAGGTCGGGATCACCGACCGGTCCGGGCTCGCCGGGTTGTCGTTCCCGCAGGAACCGGATCGCTGAGGTCGCCGGACGTGCGCCCCGACCGTGGGGACTTCCCACAATTGTGCCGGCCCGCGGACGTCCCTATGCTCGCCGCCATGTCCGCTTCGCCGTCCGGGCGGCCTCGGGGCCTGCTGCGCTGGCCCACCTACGTGATGGGGCAGCTGCACCGCAGCGGGACCGGCCGGATCGACACCGCGCTGGCCGGGCACGGGGTCGCCCTGCGGGACTACTACGTCCTCGTCTGCATCGGCGAGGCCGGGCCGCTCTCGCAGCAGCGGGTCGCCGACCGGCTCGGCTTCGACCGCAGTGACCTCGTCAAGGTGCTCGACCGGCTGGAGGCCGCCGGCTGGGTGTCCCGCGAGCGCGACACCGAGGACCGGCGCCGGCACGTGCTGACCCTCACCGAGCCCGGTCAGGCCACCGTCGGCAAGGTCGAAGAGGTCTCCACCGCGGTCACCGGCGAGCTGCTCGGCCGGCTGAGTCCCGGCGAGCGGGAGACCCTGCACCGGCTCCTGCTGAAGGCCTTCGGGGAACCCTCCGCCTGATTCGCCGGAAGAGGGTGGTCTTGCCGGACGATCTTGGCTAGCGTGACCCCAGCCGGGCTGCCGCGCGCGAGGGGGACGCAGGAGTGCTGGGAGTTCGACCTGCCGTGGGGTCCGCCGCCCCGGACGGCCGGGCGCGGGCGCCACCGCCGCCACGCGCCGCCGTCGTCCGCAGTTCCGCATCACCACCAGGGGGAACCCCATGCGAAGATCTCGTGTTCCATTCGTCGCCGCCGTCGTCTGTGCCGGGGCGGTGCTCGTCCCGTCGTCGGCCGACGCCCTCGCCGGCGGGCAGCCGGTCGCCGACGGGGCCGACCGGTTCGCCGTCAAGATCACGACGGACACCGGGGCCTGCTCCGGCGCCCTGATCGCTCCACAGTGGATCGTCACGGCGGCGGCCTGCTTCCCCGGCGCCACCGCGCAGCCGGCCGCGCCCGCGAAGCCGACCACCGTGTACGCCGGGCAACCCGACCTGCGCACCGCCGTCGCCTACCGGGTGTCCACAGTGGTCGCCCGCGCCGACCGGGACGTGGCGCTGGCGAAGCTGACCCACCCGGTGGCCGGCGTCACCCCGCTGCGGGTCGGCAGCCGGCCGCCCGCCGCCGAGACCGTCCGGATCACCGGCTACGGCCGCACGGCGACCGAATGGGTGCCGAACCGGGCGACGACCGCGTCGTTCACCCTCGGCACCACCACGCCGACGACGGTCGCGGTGACCAGCCCGGCGGGCCAGGACCCGTGCCTCGGCGACGCCGGCGGCCCGCTGCTGCGCACGGGCACCGACGGCGGGCTCGAGCTCGCGGGCGTCCTGAGCCGGTCGTGGCAGCACGGCTGCCTCACGGTGACCGAGACCCGGCAGGGCGCGGTCGCGGCCCGCACCGACGACCTCGCGGGCTGGATCTCCGACCAGGTCACGCCGAAGTCGGTCCGGTTCGTCAACCACTACTCCCAGCGCTGCCTGGCCGTCCAGGGCGCGAACAACGTCGACGACGCGCCGGCGTTCCAGTTCGACTGCCCGGCCGCCTACGCCGACCAGGCGTGGGACATCGAACCGCAGGCCGCGGGCGGGGTGCTGCTGCGCAACCAGTTCACCAAGAGGTGCCTGATCGTCCACGCCACCGGCAGTGGCAACGGGACGCCGCTGCAGCAGTACGAGTGCCTGCCGCAGTACTCCGACCAGCTGTGGGACATCGTCCCGGTCGACGGCGGCGTCCAGCTCAAGAACCGGGCGACCGGTGGCTGCGCGGTCGTGTTCGGCGCCAACAACGTCAACGGGGCTCCCGCCGCCCAGTACGAGTGCTTCCCGCAGTACTCCGACCAGGTCTGGGAGATCGCCCCGGTGCCGGACCCGGTGCAGGTCGTCAACCGCGCCTCGGGCCGCTGCCTGATCGTCCGTGGCGCGGACAACGTCAACGACGCGCCCGCGGTCCAGTACGACTGCCTGCCCCAGTTCCAGGACCAGGCGTGGGAAATCGACCCGCAGCCGGCGGGCGGGGCGCTGGTGCGCAACCACTACACGAAGAAGTGCCTGATCGTGCACGGCGCCGGCAACGTGAACGGGCAGCCGCTGCTGCAGTACGAGTGCCTGCCGCAGTTCACCGACCAGCTGTGGGACGTCGTCGCGGCGGACGGGCACGTCCAGCTGAAGAACCGGGCGACCGGCCGGTGTGCCGGGGTGGCGAGCGTCGGCAACGACGTCACCGCCGCGCAATACGACTGCACGCCGCAGTCCGGTGACCGGGTGTGGGACATCCTCCCGTTCCCGAAGACGCCGTAAGCATCCGCGCGTCGTGAGTGGTAAGGCGGGTTCTAACGCGCCTTACCACTCACCACCCGCCCCGCCCCGGGGCGCCGCCCCGCCGGGGTGTTCGGTAGAGCACACCTAATAAAACCACTAACCAAATGTAGTGTGTGGGT
>NZ_JBSGJD010000183.1:0-20308 GCF_053605405.1 Amycolatopsis sp. NPDC003861 | reverse complement strand
TCCCCCCCGGCGGGGTGTTTTTTGGGGTCTCCCTGTTGGGGTGCCGCGCGCCCCCTGCGCTCGCGGCCCCCCGGCCCGCCCACCGCCGGAGCCGTCATCAGGTCCGCCACGAACGCCGCGCCGGCCTTGCGTTTCGCCTGGCGGGAACCGGGCTTGAGCAGGCCGTGCGGGGCTTCGCGCTCGAGCAGGTCGCCCTGGGAGACGACGCCGAGCACTTTCCCGTCCTCGTCGACCACGGGCGCGCCGCTGATGTTCCAGGTGGCCAGCAGCAGCGCCACGGCCTTGAACGGCGTGTCCGGGCCCACGGTGGTCACTTCGGTCGTCATGACCGAACCCACCCTGCGGCGACTGGGCATCTTGATCTCCTTCACAGCAGCGGCCCCGGGTAGTACCCGACCGCGGGCTCCGGCTCCGGCGTCGCGTCCTTTTCCGGCTCCGGGACCGTCCGGGCCGGGATCACCACGACCGGGCAGCTCGCCTCGCGCAGGCAGTGCTCGGCGACCGAGCCGACCAGCAGCTTCAGCAACCGGTTGTGGCCGTGGCTGCCGAGCACGAGCATCGACGCGGTCTTCGACGCCTCTTCCAGAGCCACCGTGGCCGAGTGTTCGACCAGCTCGGCCCGGACGGCGACGCCCGGGTGCTCGGCGCGCACCTCGCCGACGACCTCGTCCAGCTGCCGCCGCTCGCGGTCGGCGACCGTCTGCGGTGTCCCGGCGACGGCCGCGCCGAGGTCGTAGACCGGCTCGAACGTCCACGCGCGCAGCGCGACGACCTGCCGGCCGCTCACCGCCGCTTCGGACACCGCCCAGCGCAGTGCGGCCGCGCTGATCGCCGAGTGGTCCACGCCGACGACGATGTCGCCCTGGTTTGCCGTGGTCATGTCAGTTTCACCTTCTTCTCGTCTCAAGAACGGGTCTTGCGGTCCTGGTCGGCGAACCACTCCTGCTGCCAGCGGGCGTAGCGGAGCCGGTTGAGGGAGAACACCGAAAGCCGGTAGCCGACGGCGAGCACAATCAGCGCCGCGAGCCACAGGCCCAGCCCGACGCCGGCGGCGTCGATCACCACGGCGGCGCTGCTGAGCGGCGGGTCCACCGGGGTGCCGTCGCGGTCGACCCAGATGCCGAAGGTGTGCCCTTTGGAGGTGCCTTCGTCGGCGACGACCTGGCCGACGCGGCGAGTTCCGTCCGGCAGCACCCAGGTGGCATCGGTGGGGGCGCCGTTGCCGGCGATGCCGCTGCGTGGGCTCACCGTCAGTTCGGGACCGTCGGCGAGCAGGGTCGCGGTCACCTGGGTGCGCTCCCCCAGCTCTTGAGCCGACTGTGCTTGCTGGCTCACGAAGGTCTCGGAGCCGAAGCTCGCGGCGACCGGCAAGGCGATGAGGGCGAGCAGCACCACGAGGGCGAGCAGCCCGCCCTGGACGCGGTCCGAGGGGCGCGCCACCGAATTCCGGCGCGGGACCAGCGTGCGCCACATCCGCGCGATCCGGTTCATGATGGGTGTCCTTTCCTCTCGTCCCTTCAGGATCACCGGCCACCCGGATCCGCCGAAGAGGCCTTGGACCCCGGACCGGAGTCCGTCGGCGGGCGGGCCGGGGACTTAGGACCCTGTGGCGTCCGCGCGGCCCGGCGGGATGGTCGGAGGACCCGGAGGAACGGAGCACGAACCATGCGCGCACGCGACATCATGACCACTCCGACGTTCGCCCTCGCCCCGTCGGCGACGCTCGAGGAAGCCGCGGAGATGATGACCGCGCACGGGTTCACGACGATGCCGGTCGTCGACGCCGACGGGCAGCTGCTCGGCCTGGTGTCCGAAGAGGACATCCTGCGGTCGCCGGCCGCGCCCGGCGACCCGGACACCGGCGTGATGCTCGACGGCGGCCCGCGCACGGCGGGCTCGGTCATGCGCACGAGCGGCCTGGCGGTGCCGCCGGACACCGACGTGCGCGAGCTGGCGCGGCGGATGACCGACGCCGGGGTGCGCTCGGCGCCGGTCGTCGAAGGCGGGCACGTCGTCGGGATGATCACCTTCCAGGACGTCCTGCGCGCCTCGGCCCACCACTGAGCTTCACCCGGCCGTGGTCCGATGGGTCAGCACCTCGTGCACCGGGCGACGGCCGGTCAGCCGCGTCGGGTAGCCGTAGCCGATGCGCAGCAACGTGTGCGGCTGCCCGGCCCCGGCGAAGAGGCGGTCGAGCGACTCCCGCGTCCGCGGGGTTTCGAACGGCTGCGACAGGAACGACGTCGCCAGCCCTTCGGCCGTCGCGGTCAGCAGGACGCGTTGCATCGCCATCCCGGCCCGCACTTCCGCGTGCGGGCCCCGGTCGCGGGTGAGCACCGCGCCGAGCAGCGGTTCCTGCTCGTACTCCCGCGCGGGCAGGTCCTGGTTTTCGTGCGACGCGCGCAGCGACACGACCCCGGACCCGTGCGGCGGCGGCCCGGAGGCGATCTTCGGCACGCCGTCGGGGCTCTCGGGCGTCCGGTGGGTCCAGAACGCGGCTTCGGCGCGGAACTCGTCATCGTCCGCCTGTAGCGCTTCGGCCTGCCTGACCAAGGAGGCGACCGGGGTGTACCGGCCCGACGCGTCGAGGTACTCGATCTGCCCGCCCTCCTGTAGAGCCGCCGACTTCAGCGCGGCCCGCACGACCGGCGGCACCGCCCTGTCCAGCAACGGCCGCCGGTTGGTGTGCCGGCGGAACACGGCCTCGGCGAGCTTGCGCTCGACCGCCGTGGCCTTCTCGTTGCCGTCGAGCCGGATCACCGCGACGAGGTCGGGCTCGGCCGGGTCGGGCAGCAGCCGCACGACCGCGGCGAGCCCGTTGGCCCGTAGGCTGATCTGCAGGTTGAGGGCGGCCGCTCCACAGGCGAGCCGCGCCTCCCGCCCGTGCGGATCCGCGACGCCGAGGACGCGTTCGCGATCCAGCCAGACCTCGACGACCTCGTGCTCGACGACGAACCGCCAGGGCTGGGTGTTGTGCGGCGAGGGCGCGCGCACGGCCGAGGCGAGGGCCTGGTCGAACACGCTGGGCAGGGGTCGGCTCATCGTCGGGCTCCGGTGTCTGGGGGACGAACACCTCCAGCATCGCCAAAGGCCGCCGGGCGCCGCGATGGCCGCGCGTCACGACCGGTGAGGACCAAAGACCTTCGCCTCCCCCGCACCGCAGCCTGAACAGGGCCGCCGACGCCGAACCCACACGCGGGACGGCCTTCCCCTCAGTCCCGTGGATCCACCTGCACCAGCTCACCACCGGCGGTGCTCAGCACAACACCCGCTCGCCCTCCTGCGGCACCACCGCGCACCAGTCCGCTTCCGCGTGCAGCGCTTTCGCCAGCGCATGCGCGGGGTCCGGCTCCCCCTCGGCCACGAACGCCGTCTCCGGGGCCGGGGTCGCGGTCGCCCACGCCAGGACCTCCTCCGGGCCCGCGAACGCGCCCGTCCCACCGAGCGCGGTCATCTCCGCGCGGACCGGCACGTACCGGCCGTGGATCTTCAGGTGACGAGTGCCCTCCGCGAGCTGTGCCGGCGTGTCCCCGGCGCCGCGTGTCCCGGGAGAACCACCCCGTTGCGGCGATCCGGCGGCAGCCGGGCGAGGTGCCGGAGCACGCGTCCGGAGTCCGCCGTCGCCAGCCCGGCGAGGATGATCGACGGCCCGTCCGGTGGCTCCGGCCGCACCTCGAGAGCCGGTACGTGCGCGCCGCGGCGCAGCTCGCTCGCCAGCTGCCGGTGGACCTTGAGACCGAGGTCGCCGTCCAAAACCACCGGCAGAGGTAAGAGCTGCCCGGTGAGTGCCCGAAGCCACTCCACGCCGCCGCCCACCGGCACGGGAACCACCACGCTGCCGCCTCGCCGGGCCGCCCGGTGCACCGCCGCCGCGAACCGGCCGGGCAGGTGGCCGTCGGCGGGTGGCCCGGGTGCCGCGAGGACCAGGACGTCGGAGCGGGGACGCGGGTCCGGCGGACGCAGCAGCGGGTGATCCGCCGCCCCCAACGGGCCCGCGAACACCACCGAACGGCCACCGGCCCGCACCCGCACCCAGGCTGCGCCCAGCCGGCCGCCCGCGCGGCCGAATTCGAACTCCACGCCGCCGAAGCGGTGCAGGGAGCCGAATTCCACCGGCCGGACCAGGGCGAGCGCGCGGGCGACGTCCTCCGCGCGGAACGGCGGAACGCCCGGCGGCGGCGGGCACGCCTGGCCGGCATCTTCGGCGAACTGCTTCGCGGCATCGGACAGCACCACGGGCAGCAGCGCGGCGGTGCCGGGGGTCGCGAACACCGGCCCGTGCCAGCCTTCGGCGGCCAGCTGCGGCAGGAACCCCGCGTGCCCGAGATCGGCGCTGGGCAGGATCACCGCGTCGGCCGCGCGCAGTTCGTCGGGACACGGCGAGAAGTTGCGGCGCCACGCCGTTTCCGGTCCCTCGAACAGCCCGCAGCCGACCAGCAGCTTGGTGTCCGCCGTCGCCAGCAGGTATCGAGCGCCGCCCAGGAACGTCAGGAGCGATTCGGTGCGGGCCGGGTGGTGCGCGGTCACGTGCAGCCTCCCCGGCCACGGGCTGCTGCGGTAGCGCGCGGAAGCGCGGCGGGCGGCACTGAGTGCGGCGGCGCGGGATCCGTCGGACATCGGTTCTCCCTTCGCGCGGTCAGCCGGCGAGGTCACGCCGGCGGAACCCGGTCACGCCCGCCACGACCAGCGCGGCGCCCAGCGCGGTGAGCCAGAGCAACGGCGCTGCCTGGACCTCCACGCCCGGCAGCTTCGGCGAGTGCGTGAACGGCGACAGGTCGAGCACCCACTGGTCGAGCTTCAGCAGCGCGCCGAACTCGCCGAGCAGGAGGAACGTCACCAGCGCCACCCACGCGGCGGTCAGCGCCCGGCCGAACAGGCCGAACACCACGGTCGCGATCCCGGTCAGCACCCACACCGCGGGCAGCTGCGCGAGCGCGGCGCCGATGAGCCGGGCCACCTCGGGCCCGATCCGGCCGAGGTGGGCGCCGTTCGTCAGCCCGGCCGCCAGCCCGAGCGCGGTCAGCAGAACCGCGGGCGCCCCGGCCGCGAAGACGAGGTAGCCGCCCAGGAGCCGGCGCCGGTCCACCGCGGTGGCCACCAGCGGCTCCACGCGCAGCGCCCGCTCCTCGGCGCGAAGCCGGGCCAGCACGGCGATCACGTAGGCCGACGTGATCACGCCGGCCGCCGCCAGCTCCGCCGCGAGGAACGCGTCCGAGATCCCCTTTTCGCCGCCGAGCGCGGTGATCATGGCCTGTGCCTGGGCGTTCGTCAGCATCGAGCCGACGTTGCCGGCCAGGCTGCCGCACACGAGCCCCAGCAGCACGTACGCGCTCGTCCACACGGCGAGCGTGCCGCGGTTGAGCCGCCACGCCAGGCCCCAGGTGCTCTCGAGCGACCGCCCGGCCCCGGCGGGGCCCGGGTGATCGGGCAGCAAGCCCGCGTCGAGGTCGCGGACCCGCGCCAGCGCGATCGCGACCCCGCCGAGCGCCGCGGCGGCGACGGCCGGGAGGACCAGCACCCACCAGACGTCACCGGCGAACGGACGAACCTCTTCGCTCCACCCGATCGGCGACAGCCAGGAGAGCCACCCCGGACCGGCGGAGTCGCCCACCGCCCGCAGGAAGTAGGCCGCCACCAGGAGAAGCACGGCCAGCCCTGAAGCAGACCGGGCGCTCTTGGTCAGCT
This sequence comes from Amycolatopsis sp. NPDC003861, assembly GCF_053605405.1. Taxonomy (NCBI): domain Bacteria; kingdom Bacillati; phylum Actinomycetota; class Actinomycetes; order Pseudonocardiales; family Pseudonocardiaceae; genus Amycolatopsis; species Amycolatopsis sp. NPDC003861. Next base: position 14,623 of record NZ_JBSGJD010000183.1, on the reverse strand, counting down.
GGGCCGTCACCGCCGCCGCACCGCCGAACACCAGGCCCGCGGCCGCCCAGCACAGCCCGAACGCCAGCGAGCCACCGGCCGGCAGCCCGGTCGCGGCGAGGGCCGCCGCGGTGGCCCCGCCGAGCACGACACTCGCGCCGGCCGTCACGGCCAGCCCGGCGGCGAGCCCCGCGTACCGGCCCACCACAGCCGAGCCGAGCAGCTCGCGGCGCCCGGCCTCCTCCTCGGCCCGGGTGTGCCGGACCGCGGTGAAGATCATCACCAGCCCGACCAGGGCGGCGCCGAAGGCGGTCAGCTTGAACACCGACGTCGCGCCGAGGGTCGGTTCGTGGACCGGCCCGTACAGGGCTCGCAGCGAGGGCACGGCGTTGATGCTGGCCGCCGCCGCGGAAGCAGCCGTCGCCGCGAACACGACGATCCAGACGGGTAGCCGGATCCGGTCGCGGCGCAGGGCCAGCCGGATCAGCGCGCCCGTGCCGGTGAACACGCCGCTCATACCGGCACCACCGCCGGCTCGCTGCGGTAGTGCCGCAAGAACAGCTCCTCGAGCGTCGGCGGACGGCTGACCAGGCTGTGCACGCCGCATTGACCGAGTGCGGCGAGCACCGGGGACAGCGCGGCGGTGTCGACGGTCAGCCGGACGTCGGAACCGTCCACGACGAAGTCGTGCACCCCCGGCAGCCGGGCGAGGCCGTCCGGCGCCCCGGCGAGCCGCGCGGTGATCGTGGTGCGGGTGAGGTGACGCAGGTCGTCGAGGCTGCCGGCGTCCACCACGCGGCCCGCGCGGATGATGCTGACGCGGTCGCACAGGGCCTCGGCCTCGGACAGGATGTGGCTGGAGAGCAGGATCGTGCGGCCCCGCTCCCGCTCCTCCCGGACGCACTCGCGGGAACGTCTCCTCCATCAGCGGGTCCAGCCCCGCGGTCGGTTCGTCGAGCAGCAGCAGCTCGACGTCCGATGCCAGCGCGGCGACCACGGCCACCTTCTGCCGGTTGCCCTTCGAGTAGGCGCGGCCCCTGACCCGCGGGTCGAGCTCGAACCGGTCCAGGTACCGCGCGCGGCGCACCGGGTCGAGGCCCCCGCGCAGCCGGCCGAGCAGGTCGATGACCTCGCCGCCGGTCAGGTTCGGCCACAGCGACACCTCCCCTGGCACGTAGGCCAGACGCCGGTGCAGCGCCACGGCGTCGCGCCAGGGGGGCCCCGCCGAGCAGCCGCATCTCCCCGCCGTCGGCCCGCAACAGGCCCAGGAGCAACCGCAGTGTCGTGGTCTTCCCGGCGCCGTTCGGGCCCAGGAAGCCATGGACCTCACCGGTTTCGACGGTCAGGTCGAGTCCGTCGAGCGCACGCGTGTGCCCGAACGCCTTTCGCAGGCCGCGGATCTCGATCGCCGCGTTCATCGGGTGGCCTCCAGCAGGATGCGCCGCTCGGCCGAAGCAATCGCCGCGCGGGCGGGGCCGATGACGTCCGGGTTGACCGAGATCGACGTGATGCCGAAGCGCACCAGGTGCTCGGCGAAACCGGGCTTGGTGGACGGCGCCTGGCCGCACAGCGACGACGTGATGTTGCGGTGCCGCGCGACGCGGATGATCCGCTCGATGGCGTCGAGCACGGCCGGGTCGGCTTCGTCGAACAGCTCCGCGCACTGGCCCGAGTCGCGGTCGACGCCGAGCATCAGCTGGGTGAGGTCGTTGCTGCCGATCGAGACGCCGTCGATGCCCATCCCGGCGTACTCGCCCAGCCAGTGCACGACCGACGGCACCTCGGCCATCACCCAGCGGTGCAGGCCGCGCTGCCGGCCGAGCGGGCTGGCGTCGACCAGCTCGAGGCACTCCTCCAGCTCCCACTTGGTGCGCACGAACGGGATCATCAGGTGCAGGTTCGGCGACTGCTCCCGCACCCGCGCGAGGGTCTCCAGTTCGAGGGCGAACAGGTCGCGCTCGCGGACGTACCGGTAGCAGCCGCGGTAGCCGATCATCGGGTTGCTCTCCACCGGCTCGAACTCCTCGCCGCCGGCCAGCCCGCGGAACTCGTTGGTGCGCAGGTCGGTGGCGCGGTAGACGACCGGGCGGGTGCCGAACGGCTTGGTGATCTTCAGCAGCGACTCCGCCATCTTGTCCACGAAGGACCGCTCCTCGCCCTTGGCGAGCAGGTCGCGCGGGTGCCGGCCGCCGAGCGCCTCGGTGAGCAGGAACTCCGCGCGGAGCAGGCCGACGCCGTCGACCGCCTGCGCGGCGACCTCTTCGGCGTGCTCGGGCATGGCGAGGTTGACGTAGAGCTTGGTGCCGATGGCTTCCGGTGCCACCGGGGCGGCGACGGGCGTGGCGTGCGCGGGCGCCTTCTTGGTCGCGCCCGGCCGCACCTCGCCCTGGGTGCCGTCGACGGCGACCAGGCTGCGGTCGACCAGGACACGGGTCGCGTCGCCGGTGCCGACCACGGCCGGCACGCCCAGCTCGCGTGCGACCACGGCCGCGTGGCAGGTCATCCCGCCGCCGTCGGTGACCACCGCGGCGGCGCGGCGGATGGCGGGCACCCAGTCCGGGTTGGTCATCGGCGCGACCAGAATCTCGCCGTCGCGCAGATGCATGGCCTCGACCGGGTCGTGCAGCACGCGGACCGCGCCGCTGCCCTCGCCCGGCGACGCGCCGAGCCCGGTGACGAGCGCGGTGGTGCCCGTGGGGGTCACCGGCGGCAGCGTGGTGATCGGCCGGGACTGCACCAGGAAGATCTCGCTGTCGGCGATCGCGAACTCGATGTCCTGCGGCACGCCGTAGTGCTCCTCGACGCGGGTCGCCATCCGGGCCAGTTCGAGGACGACGGTCTCGCTCAGCACGCGCCGTCCGCCCGCGGGCTCCGGCAGCTGGACGGTGACGTCGCCGCCGCCTTCGTCCGCGACGATCTTGTGGGTCTGCCTGCCGATCCGCACCGAGAGGATCAACAAGTCCTGCTTGCCGACGACGTAGGTGTCGGGCTCGACGGCACCGCTGACGATCGCCTCGCCCTGGCCGAACACCGCTTCGATGACGACGCGGTCGCGGTCGCCGGTGCGCGGGTCGGCGGTGAAGATGACGCCGGAGCGCTCGGAGCGGATCATCCGCTGCACGACGACGGCGATCGCCGGCTCGCCGGTGAACCCGCGGCTGGCCCGGTAGCTGACGACGCGCGGACTGAACAACGACGTCCAGCAGTCCACCACGTGCTCGGCGACGGCGTGGTCGCCCCAGATGTTGGTGTAGGTGGCGTTCATCCCGGCGAACGACGCTTCGGCGCCGTCCTCGCCGGTGGCCGAGGACCGGATGGCGACCGGCGTCGCCGAGCCCAGCCCGCGGTAAGCCTGCGAGATCTCCTCCCGCAGGTCGCCGGTGAGGCCGGCCAACCGGACCAGGTCGCGGATGCGGTCACAGTGCTCGGCCAGCAGCTCGGCGTCGTCCACATTGGCCAGTGCCTTGGCGTGCAGGTCGGCGACTTCGGCACGGACGCCCGCCTTTTCCAGTGCGGCCCAGTAGCCGTCGCGGGAGATGACGAAGCCGCCCGGCACGGGGAACCCGGCGGAGATCAGCTCGCCGAGGTTGGCGCCCTTGCCCCCGACGGTCTCGTCGTCGGTGAGCCGGATCTCGGCCAGGTCGCGTACGTAGGTCATCGGGTTCCTCCTGGAGGTGGGAACAGCTCGCCGAGCGGGAGCCGGGGTGAGGGGGCAGCGGGGACAGCGGGGTAGCCGTAGCGGAAGATCGCTTGGGGGGCGCCGGGCAGCGCGAGCTCGGACACGAGCCGCGCGCGGAAGCCGGTCAGGTGCAGGGGCTGGGTGATGACCGAGCCGGCCAGCGCCTTCGACGCCGCGGTCAGCCAGGTGCGCTCCAGCGCCGCGCCGGCGGCCAGCTGGTCGGGCCGGGCGTCGCCGTCGGTGCAGAAGACCAGCCAGTTCTCCCCGGCGAGCCGGTCGGCGAGCACGGTGTCGTCGGGGATCGGTGTGCCGGGCCGGACGATCCCCGCGAACGGAAGCGGTTCGGGGCCGAGTGTGTCGCCGGCGATGCCGTCGCCGGACGCGTCCCAGCCGTGGGTGTGGGCGGTCCACACCGCGAGCTCACGCTGGTAGCCGCGGTCCTCACGGAGGACCCGCGCCGCGAAGCCGAGGAGCTGGGCCAGCTTGTCCAGCGGCGCAGGCCGGACGACGTGCACGCCGGTCGTTTCGCCGGCGTCGACCAGCGCTTGCTGCACGGCCGTGGGCACGCGGCTGTGGAAGAACCGGTGCCGATGACTGCGGCGGCGGCCGATCGCCTGGTACAGCAGGTAGGCGCGGGTGGAGGTCGCGCGCGGGCGGCCGATCGTCACCGTGGCCACCACGTCGCCGTCGTCCCGCAGGTCGACGTGGCAGTCCCGGCCGAGCGCGCAGACGGCCAGTTCGAGGTTGGTCAGGGCGGCCCCGCAGGACAGCAGCCGGTCCCGGCCGTACGGATCGTGCCGGCGGAGTTCGACGTCCCGGCGTTCGAGCAGATCGACCTCGGTCCCGCGGACGAGCAGCTGCCACGGCTGGCTGTTGTGCACCGAAGGCGCCCGGCTCACGGCGCGCGCGAGGACGCCCTGCTGCTCCCTGGTCAGAACGGTCATCGCCGTCACTCCTCAGCGCGGAGCCGGATGCCCCGCCGGAATCATGGTCGCGAGGCTTCGCCGTCCACACCGGAGCACAAAGTCCTCCGGTCCGGCGGAATTCGTCCCCTACCCGGCCGCGGCCGGCTCGACGCACGATGGCGCCGTCACGGAGGAAAGAAGGAAGTCATGAGCACTGGTCGCGTCATCATCGTCGGCATGGACGGCTCACCCCGCGGCGACGCGGCACTGCGGTGGGCCCTCGAGAGCGGCGCCCACGCGGGCGACACGGTCCGCGCGATCCTCGTCCGGCCGCGCGACGAGCTGCTGCCGGGCACGTCGTTCGCCATCCAGCCGCACGGCCGGGTCCCGGAGGCGGGCTACTCGTTGGTGGAACACGTCAGCGGCCTGGGCATCAAGACTCCGGCCACGCTGGAGACCCGGACGGTCCACGGCGACCCGGCGACGGAGCTGGTGACTGCGTCCGCGGATGCGGACCTGCTGGTGCTGGGTGCTCATCGGGGCGGGGCGATGGCGGATCTGGTGCTGGGCAGCGTGGGGCGGGAGTGCGTGCGGTACTCGCGGTGCCCGGTCGTGGTCATCACCCCGGAGGCGGCAAACCGGTTGGCGGCGGTCTGATTCCGCCCCGGAAGTGAAACACGGACGGCTACTCCGGCGACTATCGAGCAGAACAATGACGAACTAAAGACTCGTCGCGGCCGTCAAAACCGGCGGCCGGTTACCCGAGTCGCTGCCCAGTCGAGCGGAGCTGCACGATGGTCGCCAAACACAAACGCCGCACATCCGCGAGGTCGGGCCACAAGAACTCCAACCGTTCTCGTATGTTGACCGAACTGTTGCAGGTATCGGAATCCGATGTCCGCCGAGCGATCGGCGACGCACAGGTCCGAGTTCGGTTCAAGGAAGACCAGAACCTTCCAGCCAGCGACGTCGTTGCCCGCCTTCTCGCCGCCCGCCTGGTTCGCAAACTTCCACCAGGTACGGTCCGCCTGACAAAGATGGATCTACGCTTGCTCTCGCGCAAAGTCGAGCATGTTCTCGGGAGCAGCCCGGGGTCTGCCACGACCCGCTTCAAGCCCCGCACATCGAAGGTCCTACGGCAAAGGCAAGCATATCGACCACGCCCGACGAGCGGGCGGTACGTGACAACTGCCAAGCTGGCCGGCATCACCGTGGACGATGTCCGGCGAGCGGCCGAAAACATCCAGTCTCGCAATCCGGAGATCGCATCTCCGGCTGAAATACCCGTTTCCGACGTCGTTACCGACCTCCTCACCGTTCACCTGGCATCACATCTCAAGGCCGACCCGGATTCGGTCAATGTCCACGGAGACGACGTGCGAGGCTTGGCAGACGAGGTACAGGGTGTGCTCGCAGCAGGCCCGGCGGAAAGTCCCTGGCGCACCGGAATCGGTCCAGTCCTCCGATCTGAGACGGCATGCACGCTTCTCGGGCTTTCAGACCCGGAAGACCTCGCGAAGCAGGCCGCCGCCAAGATGATTTTGATGTTGACCACGAGCGACGGCCACAGTGTCCTGCCCAGCTACCAGTTCACGGCGGACGGGCTGATACCCGGCTTGCCAGAGGTGTTGCACGCCGTCGCACCAGACGATGCCCCTCTGACGTGGACGGTGGCCTCTTGGCTCCGTTCACCACTGCAGATCCTCGGCGACCGCAGCATCATCGACATGCTGCTCGAAGGTGACGTACACCAGGCGGTCGACGCGGCAAGACTGACTGCGGCACGGTGGGCAGTATGACGACCCGCGAGTTCGTCGTGCAGCGCGAGCCAGATGCAAAACTTTCCTGGCCGAGCTTTCCACGAGCCTATGTGCGTAAGAACCATTTCCTGTACCGCGCTGTCCGAAACGGGCGCGGACCGTGGTGGTTCTGTTCGTGCGGGAAGTGCCGCTTCGATCTCGACCAGCCGCGAGGCACGTGCTACACGAGCATCGAACCACTGTGCGGGCTTTTGGAGTGCATTGGCATCGAATGGTGCACGAGGACGAACGATTCCGTCTTCGAGGTCTCCTTCCTTCAGCAATGGATCATCCACGTTCTCCGCGTTGAAGGAACCATCCGTCTGGCGAATCTTACTGACCGTCGAGCTCTCAAGTTCAAGGTGACGAACGAGCTGTCGAGCATGTCGCGGTACCGGATCCCGAAGCTCTACGCTCGCACCTTCGACGAGGCGAAAGGCACCAGAGGGCGTCCCGCGTTCCACGGAATCCGCTATCGGACGCGATTCGACACGGGTGGCCGGTCGAACGGGGTCGCGCTGTTCGGTCGGCACGGTGAGGAGCCGTGGCCATCGGAGACCATCCCCGTCGACGATGAGATCATCAGTCAGTTGCGACTGATCGGGATCCAGATCGAAGAGCCTCCGTCCCTGGCGGTACTCGACGTTACCGACGGTGAAGGCATCCTTGATCACACGAAGATCGGCTGAGCATCAGCGGCGGCGGGCGGCCCACCTGAACAACTCGTCCGCTCCCCACACGATCACGGGCATCGGGAGCAACATCGCCACCACCCAAGCCGGCAGTGCCGCGGTCCCGAACAGCGCCTGCAACGGCGGCAGGTAGATCAACGCCGCGGCGAACACCAGCTCGAACACGATCCCGCCCAGCAGCAGCCGGTTCGTCGTCAGGCCCACCGAACGCAGCGACACGCGCTCGGTCCGGGCCGCGAACGCCGTGCCCACCTGGCAGAACACGATCGCCGCGAAGCTCGCCGTCGTGGCCTGCAGGTAAGTGGAATGCAAACTGCCCGTCGATACGTCCGCGCCCGGGTGCCAGCCCGCGGCGTACAGCACCGCGAAGAACGCTCCCAGCACAAGCACTCCCGACAACAGTCCCATGATTCCCCAGGCGCGCAGGAGCATCCGTCCGGTGACCACGCCTTCGGAACGCCGGCGCGGCCGTCGCGACATCAGCCCCGGCTCGGCGGGTTCACGGCCGAGAGCCAGTGCCGGCAAGGTTTCCGTGCCGAGGTCGATGGCCAGGATCTGCAACACCGTCAAGGGCAACGGGATCATCCCGCCCGACACCGCGAACAGCAGGAACGGCAGCACCTCCGGCACCGCGTGCGCGAAGATGTACAGCACGAACTTCCGGACGTTGTCGAACACCCGGCGCCCTTCCCGGACCCCGGCGACGATCGTCGCGAAGTTGTCGTCGGTCAGCACCACCGTCGCCGCTTCCTTGGCCACGTCCGTGCCGCCGATGCCCATCGCGACGCCGATGTCCGCGCGGCGCAACGCCGGGGCGTCGTTGACGCCGTCGCCGGTCATGGCCACCACTTCGCCGCAGTCGCGCAACGCGTCGGCGATGCGCAGCTTGTCCTCCGGCGCCGCGCGGGAGAACACGATCTCGCCGTTGGCCGTCAGGGCTTCGTCCAAGGCCGGCTCCGGGAGCTCGGCCAGCTCCTCGCCGCTGATCACGCGGTCCGCGCCGATGCCGACGCGGCGGGCGATCTCCGCCGCCGTGCGGCCGTTGTCGCCGGTCACCACGTGCACCCGGATGCCCGCCGAGTGGCAGTCCGCGACCGCCGCGGCCACCTCGGGCCGGGGCGGATCCACCAGCCCCACCAGGCCGAGCAGGGTCAGGTCGGTCTCGGCCTCCTCGCGACTGCCCGGCAGCGCGGGCACCGGACGTGCGGCGACCGCGAGCACCCGCAGGGCCCGGCCCGCCATCTCGTCGACGAGCGCCACCAGCCGGGCCCGTTCTTCGGCCGGCATCGCGCAGCGGGGCAGGACCTGCTCCGGCGCCCCCTTGGTCGACACCCACAGGGAGTCCCCGACTAGATCCACAGTGGACATGCGCTTGAGCCGCGGGTCGAACGGGTACAACGCCTTCCGCGCGGACAGGTCGGCCCCGGTCGAGCCCGCGTATCGCAGCAGCGCGAGTTCGGTGGGGTCGCCGCTCGATCCGGTGACGTCCGCGGTGCTGCACCGCACCAGGGCTTCGACGAGCGCGTCCCCGAAGGGGTGCACCTCCTCGACGCTCATCTCGTTCCGCGTCAACGTCCCGGTCTTGTCGGTGCAGATCACCGTCGTCGACCCCAGCGTCTCGACCGCGGACAGCCGCTTCACCAGCGCCCCGGCCTTGGCCATCGACCGGACCCCCGCGGCCAGGGCCAGGGTGATCGTCGGCAGCAGGCCCTCGGGAACGTTGGCCACCAGCAGACCGATCGCGAACACGAACGCCGCCGACCAGGACAGCCCGGCCAGCCAGCCCAGCGGCAGGAACCCGACCCCGACGACGACCGCGACCAAGGCGATCAACCACGCCACCCGCCGCACCTGGCGTTCGAGCGGGCTTTCCTCGCGTCCGACGCGCGATGAGAGGGATGCGATCCGGCCGATCTCGGTGTGCCGCCCGGTGGCGTGGACGACCGCGTGCGCGGCACCGGCGACGCACACGGTGCCGCTGAAGACGAGCACCGGCGAGTCGAGGGGGCGGGAAGCGTCGTCGTGGGCGTCGGCCATCCGGGTCACCGGCACCGACTCCCCCGTCAGCATCGACGCGTCGACGTCCACCGTGCCGTCGATCAGCCGGGCGTCGGCGGGGATCCGGTTGCCCTCCTCGAGGACGAGCACGTCGCCGGGGACCAGTTCGGTCGCGGGCACGTGCCACACCTGGCCGTCGCGCAGCACCGGCGCGCGGTCGGGCAGGTACTTGCCCAGCGCCTCGACCGCCTTCTCCGCCTGCTGTTCCTGGACGAACGCCAGCAGGCCGTTGAGCAGGATGACGCCGGCGATCGCGATCGCCAGGTTCGTCGTCCCGGCGACCCAGGCCAGCCCGCCCGCTACCCACAGCAACAACGCGAGGGGGTGGATCAGCTGCCGCAGCAAAGCCAGGGGCCAGCGGTGGCCGCCGTGCGAGGGCAGCGCGTTCGGACCGCTCACCTGCAGCCGACGCGCGGCTTCCCGGGCCGTCAGGCCGGTCGGCGTGGTCCGCAGGTCCCGCAGCAGCCGGGCGACCGGCTCGCGGGCGTCGACCGGCGGCGCCTCGGCCGGTTTGGTCTTCAGGTGGGTGGTCATCTGGCCTTCCTTCGCTTCGGGGTGGCGAGGCCGATCAGGAGCAGCCCCTGTGGGACGCCGGGCAGGATTTCGGTCTGCCGAGCGCGCTCGACCGCCGTCAAGCGAGCCAGCGAGACGGTCCGTGACGAGAATCCGCGTACCGCGGCGGCCAGCCGGGTGCCGTGCTGAGCGGCGCCGGCGAGGACGTGGTGCCGGCGGCTGTCGCCGGAGGTGGTTATGAGCAGGGCGGACTGGCCGGTGACGTCGGCGCCGAGCTGCTCGAGGACGGGCACCCAGCCGGGCCGCACGATGCGCACGTCGGTCTCCGGCCAGAAACCGTCATCCGCCAGCGCACTCAGCACCGCGAGACTGACCGGTCGCAGCTCCGGCTCCGCCAGCTTGCGCAGCGCCACGTACCGCGCCCACTCACCGCTCGACGGCGGCCGCGCCGCACCGGCCCGGACGATCGCCACGACGTCGGGCCGGTCGGCGTCGTACGGGAACACCACGACCGGGTCACGGCCCAGGACCCGGAGCACCGTCCAGACCGTCGACAGTGCCGCGCCGCATTCGATCAAGGCCGCGTTGCCTGCCCGGTCCCGCCGGGACGGCGGCTCGGTCAGGACGACCTCGTCGGGCCGCACTTCGGCGACGCACCGGTTCGGGCTCAGCCGCACCAGCGCGTCGCCGAGCACGGCCCGGGACGAGGTGTCCCAGCGGAACCCGGTCATCTGCCCGGGCGCACCGGGAGGTGCCGGGTGGCGGCCCGGCAGGTAGCGAGGAGGCCGTCGACGTCGATCACGGTGACGCGGTTCTCCAGCCCCGGCGGGACCTCCGCCCGGACGTCCGGGTCCGGGGAGACCAGCGCGACCGGCACGTGGTCGCGGACCGCGCACACGGCGCCGAACTCGCGCGCGGTCAGCTCCGGTTCCTGGCCGCGGACGTCGACGACGAGGTCGGGCTGGGCGAACGGTTCGTCGAGCGGGCAGCGGCCGCCCGGCGCGAGCGCCCGGCAGAGCCCGGTGCGGTTGTGGCAGCGGCTGACCAGGCAGCCGGCGTCGCGCAGGGGCTGGACGAGGAAGTCGGCGTCACCGAAGGACGCTTCGGTCAGCAGGACGTGCATGGGGTCACCTCACGGACACTCGGGCGAGCGCCTCTTCGGCGCCGCGGGCCAGCTCCAGGTCTTCCCGGGGCAGCACGATCAGGGCGGGCACCACGGAGTCCGCCGCCGTGACGATCCGGTCGACGTCGGTGTGCGGGACCTCTCCGGCACGCAAGCCGAGCACCGCCAGCCCGTCGACGACCGAGGTGATCATCGACGGCTGGTGCTCGGCGACACCGCCGGTGAACACGACCGCGTCCAGCCGGGACAGGCTGGTGGCGGCCGCGCCGATCTCCCGGCCCAGCCGGTGCCGGTAGACGTCGAGGGCCACCGCGGCGTCGGCGTCGCCGCGGGCGGCCGCGGCCAGCACGCGCCGGAGGTCACCGTTGGTGCCGGTCATTCCGGCCAGCCCGGAGCGGTGGAACAGCGCGTCGGCCATCTCGGCCGGGCTCATCGGCGCCGTCTGCATCACGTGCAGCAGTAGGCCCGGGTCGACCGAACCGGACCGGGTGGCCATCATGGCGCCTTCGAGCGGGGTGAAGCCCATGCTCGTGTCGACGCCGTGGCCGTCGCGGATCGCCGTCACCGACACGCCCGCGCCGACGTGGGCGCACACCAGCTGCAGGTCCTCCGGCGCGCGGCCCAGCAGCTCGCCGGTCCGGTGCAGGGCGTACTGGCATGACAGGCCGTGGAATCCGTAGCGGCGCAGGCGGTTCTGCGCGGTCCACGCTCGCGGGAGCGGGTACCGGGCGGCGGCTTCGGGCATCCGGGCGTGGAACGCCGTGTCGAAGCAGGCCACCACCGGGACGTCCGGCAGCAGGCGGCGGACTTCCCGCGTGACCTCCAGTGACAGCGGCTGGTGGTTGGGCGCCAGCGACGTGAGCCGTTCGAGGTTGGCGAGCAGGGCGTCGTCCACGCGCGCGGGTGCCTTCTGCGAGCCACCGTGGACGAACCGGACGGCGACCGCGTCCACATCGGACCACCTGCGGACCGCGTGGCCCACGACAGCCGGGTCGGTCAGGTCCCAGGCGGCCCAGCCGACGGCGGTACCGTCGGCGACCAACGACACCTTCACGCTCGACGAGCCGGGGTTCAAGGTCAGCACACGCACAGGTCGCTCCTTCAGTCTCGCAGCCGGCGCAGGAACGGGTCTTCCGCCGCGACGGGCTCCAGGCGGGCGCGGACGTCCAGGGCCACGCACCCTTCCGAGCGCACGCGCACCGGGTTGAGGTCCAGTTCGGCCAGTTCCGGCACCAGCTCGGCCAGCCGGCTGACCTTCAGCAGCAGCTCCCGCATCGCCGCTCGATCCAGGTCGGACGCCCAGAGCGCCTTCGACGCCCGCAGCCCGTCCAGGAGGAGGTCCGCGTCGGCGCCGGTGAGCGGGGTGAGCCGGGCGGCGTGGTCGGCGATCAGGTCGGTGTCGACGCCGCCGAGGCCGAACACGACCAGCGGCCCGAACACCGGGTCCGAGCGCACGCCGACCAGCAGCTCGCGGCCGGGTTCGACCATCGGCTGGACCGTCACGCCCCGCAGGGCGGATCCGAAGCGGGAACGCAGGACCCGGAACGCTTCCATGGTCCGGTCGGCGCCGCGCACGTTGAGCAGGACACCGCCGCCAGCGGTCTTGTGCAGCAGGCCCTCGGCATCGGCCTTGAGGACCACCGGCGAGCCGAGGTCGGCGGCCGCGGCGTCCATCGAGTCCCCGGCTTCCACGTAGTGGGTCTCCACCATCGGGATGTCGGCGAGGCGAAGCAGTTCAACGGCGTCGGCGGGCGGGAGCCAACCTTCGCGCTCGGCTACGAAGGCCCGCAGGGCGTCCGGATCTTCGAGGGGCTCGACATGCTCGTCCGCTTCGGGCCGGTTGAGCCACTGTTCGTAGCGGACGAGCCGAGCCAGCACCGCCGCGGCCGCGGCGGGGTCGTCGTAGCAGGCCGTGACACCGCGGCCGGGCACCAGCGGGGCCACCCGGGCGCGTTGCCCGGGCCGGACCGCGAAGACGGTCTTGTACTCGGGCGGGAGCACCGCGGCGAGCGACGTGCCGGGATCGCCGACCGCGGTGGGCACGGTCGCGGCGATGACCGCCTCGACACCGTCGTCGTCGAGGACGGCGCGCAGGGCGTCGGCGAACACCTCGGGCGGGACGGCCGCGGTCGTGTCGACCGGGTTGCGCACCGCCGCCTCGGCGGGCAGCAGCTTCGCGAGGCGGTCCCGGGTGTCCTGGGACAGCTCGGCCATGACCAGGCCTTCGCGCTCGCAGGCGTCGGCGGCGAGGACCCCGGCGCCCCCGGCGTTGCTCACCACGGCCACCCGCGGGCCGCCGGGCAGCAGCTGCCAGGACAGCCCGGCGATGACGTCCACCAGCTCGGCGACGGTGTCGACGGCGATGACGCCGGCTTGCTCGAACAATGCGTCCCGGGTGACGGCGGGGGTCGCGGCCGCAGCGGTGTGCGAAGCGGCGGCACGCTGGGCGGTGTCGCCGCTGCCGGAGCGGACGGCGAGCACCGGGCGGGTGCGGGCGATCCGGCGGGCCAGCCGGCTGAACTTGCGCGGGTTGCCGAACGATTCGAGGTACAGCACGGCCAGTTCGGTGCGGAGATCGGCGGCCCACCACATCAGCAGGTCGTTGCCGCTGACGTCGTACTTGTTCCCGGTCGAGACCAGCGAGGACACGCCGAGGCCGAGATCGCCGAGCGATTCGGCCAGCGCGATGCCGACCCCGCCGGACTGGGTGACGACGCCGATGTTGCCCCGCCGGACCGGCGTGGCGAGGAACGTGAGGTCGTAGGGGCAGGCCGGGTCGGTGGAGACGACGCCGAGGCAGTTCGGGCCGACCAGCCGCAGGCCGTAGTCGCGCACGGCGGCATGGACGCGCTCGCCCGCGCCGGTACCGGTCAATCCGGAGGAGATGATGACGACGGCCCGGACCCCGCGCTTCCCGCACTCTTCGACCGCCTGCGCGGCGGCCGGTGCGGGCAGGCAGATCACCGCGAGGTCGGGGGTGCGGGTCAGCGCCGCGACGGACGGCACGCTCGGCACACCGAGGATCACGTCCGCGTGCGGGTTCACCACCTCGACGGGACCGGGGAAGCCGGAGCCGACCAGGTTGCCGAGGACCGCGTGCCCGACCGAGCCCGGCCGTCGTCCCGCGCCGATCACGGCGATCGAGGACGGCTTGAACAGGTGGGCCAGGCTGGCGGCGTCGGCGACCGAGTCGCGCTCGAGCACAGCCTCGACATACGCGGGATCGTCTTCGAGGATCATCACGACGTCACGCTCGGGGCCGCCGATGCTGGCCTCGAAGCGCAGGCCGAGGTCCCGGAAGACGTGGATGACGTTGGCGTTCTCGGCGAGCACTTCGGCGAGGAATCGCCTGAGGCCGGTCTTGCGGGCGTGGGAGACGAGGTGTTCCATCAGCAGGGTCGCCACGCCCTGGGTGCGCACCGCAGCGTCGACCACGAGCGCGACCTCGGCGTCGGCCGAGTCGTCCAGCACTTCGTAGTTGGCGACGCCGACGAGCTCGCCACGCCGGTAGCAGCCCACGGCGTAGTGACCCGGGCCGGGATCAGCGGCGATTTCGGCCGCCAGCCGGTCCAAACCGGACGGAGTGCCGAAGAACCGGAAGTAGGTGTCCTGCTGGGTCAGCCGCGTGTGCAGGGCGAGCACCTCGGCGGTGTCGCCCGGGTGCAACGGGCGCACGAGCACCACGTCACCGTGCGCGAGCAGGGCCCGGGTCATCGCATCTCCTCGGGGCATGGGGGTGGGCGCGGCCGACCGAGGGCCGCGCCCCCCCCCGGGGGGGACCCACGCCGTGTGATCGGAAGAGCACACCGATGAAAACCACTCACAAAAAGTAGGATCTCGTTTGCCGCCATAATCTTGTAAAAATGTGGTGTGGT